>CAYMIC010000012.1:0-1420 GCA_964390615.1 uncultured Candidatus Saccharibacteria bacterium
AAAGCCTCATCTGTCTCTTTCATTATAGCCCGACGAACTTTCCATGCTTTATTGTAATAAGCATCATAATGACCATGAGAAAGCACATATGAACCTAAAATAATTCTTCTTCGAGCCTCTACCCCAAAACCAGAGGAGCGACTTTTCTTAAACATATCCGTTACTGTTTCCCCTTCTACGCGCGGACCATAGCGTACGCCGTCATAACGAGACAGATTCGTAGAAACTTCCGCGGGCATGATGATGTAGTAAACCGCTAGAGAATATTTTGAATATGGTAATTCTATATCTACAATCTCATAGCCTTCTTTTTTTAATTTTTCAACAGATTCTTCAAAATTTTTAGAAATTTCTTCGTTCAATCCTTCTTTAAATAGATGCCACGGCACGCCAATCTTCTTTCCAAGGGGAGTCCTTGGAAGTCGTGCTTGATCTTTGATTGAAGTCGCATCCTTAGGATCATGCTTCATCAAAGTATTTAAAATTATTTCTGCATCGCGGACGGTTTTTGCAAATGGAGAAACCTGGTCGAGAGAGTTTCCCATAGCTATGACTCCATACCGAGATACAGCCCCATAAGTAGGTTTGATTCCCACCAGACCGCAAAAGGCTGCTGGTTCACGGACCGATCCACAAGTCTCTGTACCGAGCGATACCAAAGCCATATCACCCGCCACCGCGGCCGCAGGACCTCCAGAAGAGCCTCCGGGCACCCGAGAGGGATCAATAGGGTTTCGGGTCACACCGTAAGCAGAGTTCTCAGTAGACGAGCCCATAGCGAATTCATCCATATTGGTCCGGCCTAAAAATACTGCACCTTGTTTTTTAAAATCCTCTACGGCTGTCGCATCATAAGATGCAACATAATTTTCTAACATTTTGGAAGACGCGGAAGCTTTATGTCCAGCAAGTAAAATGTTGTCCTTGAGGGCAATCGGAATTCCGGTTAAAACAGTCGCTGTTCCATCAGTAAACATTTTCTGTGCTACTTCTGCTTGTTCCATGACATCACCATAAACTTCAAGATAAGCATTGATCTTGGGATTTTTTTCTTTAATTACATCCAAATACGCCTCTACTAAATCCTTGCAAGTGTACTCCCCGCTCTTCAAAGACTCATGCGCTTTTTCAATTGTCAGATTTTTTAAGTCAATCATTAAATTATTTTCTTTACTTTTACAAAACCATTCTGAGAATCAGGAAATTGATTGGAAATTAATTCCGGAGAAAAATCTTTTTCTTCGCGAACTACATCTTCTCTCCAAGCATTAAAATTTTCGTACTTTATATCTTCTTCCTCAGGTAAATCAACTTCTTCAATTTGTTTAATATAGTCTAAAATACCCTCCATATCAGAGAGGATTTTTTCTTTTTCTTCTTGGTTTAACTCAAGTTTTGCAAGCTCCGCTAGGGCTTCCAC
>CAYMIC010000012.1:1520-2672 GCA_964390615.1 uncultured Candidatus Saccharibacteria bacterium
CGAGTCAAAAGTGCACCAGAAGCATCAGCAAGAAATTCTCTTTTTCTAGAAATTCCTAATTGTAAAAGCATAGCAAAAAGTGGAGAGAGAATTGCAAAAATAATTCCCACTATCATTAAAATTCCAGCACCCTTATTATCATTATCTCTATGCCCTCCTCCCCACATAAGGCTTCTAGTAAACATATCTGCTAAAATTGAAACAAAACCAACAAGGACTACAGCCACAGTCGCCACAAGCATATCTCTGTTACCTATGTGTGAAAGCTCGTGCGCTATCACGCCTTCGAGTTCATTTTTTTCGAGGATTGCGAGAAGTCCGGTCGTCGCACAAACTACAGCATGCTTTTTGTCTCGTCCTGTCGCAAAAGCGTTTGGTGCTGGATCGTTCACGACATAAACTTTCGGCATTGGAAGTCCTGCAGTGATAGAAAGATTTTCAACTATTGTGTACAGGTCAAAGTACTCTTCTTTCTTCGCCTCTTTTGCTCCAGCTAGGGTCAAAACTATCTTGTGCGAAAACCAAAAGCTGGTGATATTCATCACGATACTGAAAATCACAAAGAAATATAAGATGGATGGGTTTTGGTAGTAATAAGAAAAAAACCAACCGAGTCCTATAACAACAATGAAAAACATAGACATAAGGATCCATGTCTTTGTAATATTTTGTGATTGATGAGTGTATAAATTTGAGGCCATATTAATAATAGTAATTAATAAGATTAAAATATCTTATGACTTCAGAATTTTCTCCCACTGCACACATTGTTTGTTCAGTATCTCCTATACATCTTTTATTTTTAATATCTACAAAGAGTGGCACAGGTCCTGATACAACATAACTCTCAGTGGAAATGCTAGGTCCTTTTTTCAAAACTTTTACACCTTTTATGGTATCTTCCCAAGCAACCCATCCTGGAGGCATTCCATTTGGACCAGAAGAGGCCCATTCACTTTCAGCTTCCATGGATACTTCGGAAAGATTTGTATCAGATGAAGGAGACTCTTTATCAAGTTCCATGGAATTATTCAAATTTGGTAAATAAGTCTCCTTATCCTTCAACATTATTCGTAAAGCAAAAATCATTAATATAATCAATATTAACAACAAGGCACTATTTAATTTTGAACCAAAGAATTTATTTTGCAT
>CAYMIC010000012.1:2772-15087 GCA_964390615.1 uncultured Candidatus Saccharibacteria bacterium
TTAGAATTTTACTTCTACTGGCTTGGATTCGACGCCATCGTCTGGGATATCAAAGAATTCTTTTTTCAAGAAATGGAAAATGTTAGCGATAATGTTTGACGGAAATGTTTGGAGAGAAATATTCCAATCTCGAACATTAGTATTGTAAAATCTCCGTGCTGCTTGGATTTTGTTTTCAGTATCAGAAAGTTCTCGCTGAAGCTCCATAAAGTTCGTATTGGCCTTAAGGTCTGGGTAAGCTTCGGCAATACCAAACAGTCCTGTGACTGCAGCCCCCAGCATCGCTTCACTCTTAGTGTGCTCGCCCATAGTCTTGGCACTCATAGCAGAAGCTCTAGCCGCAGTTACTTTTTCAAATGCGGTAGATTCATGAGTAGCATAACCTTTGACTGTATTTACTAAATTAGGGATAAGGTCATATCTCCTCTTTAATTGCACTTCGATATCTGCCCAAGCTTCTTCAGTCCGATTACGAAGAGTAATAAAACGATTATATAGATAAATAACCCACAATACGAAAACAGCTAAAATAATTAAAATGTATATCATACCCTTATTGTATCACAAAAGGGCTAGTTTTTGAGTTTTCGTTCTTCTACCCAAACCAAGAGAGATGAAGCCAAGAAAATCGAAGAATAAGTACCAAAAAACATACCAGCGGTAAGCATCAATGCAAAATACTTGGTAGTTACAGGACCAAATAATACAAGTGAAATCAGCACCAAGATGACAGTCATCGAGGTCGCAATAGAGCGAGCGAAAGATTGCTCCAGACTTTTACCTACTGTTAATGAGAAAACTTCTTTAACCTTATTTTCCACATTCAAACGCAAATTTTCTCGAATACGATCAAAAATAACGATAGTATCAGAAACTGATAGACCCAAAATAGTGAGTACAGCAACTACGAATAAGGTATCTAATTCAGCACCAAAGTAATGTGAAAAAATTACGAAAATACCAGCAGGTATTGCTACGTCGTGAAGAAGAGTTACGATGGCGATCAATCCATATTTCCAAGAAGACACTGGTTCGGAAACTTTTCGAAAAGCATAAGCGATAAACGTAATAATTGCGAGTGATACCAAGACTAGAGCCACGATAGACTTTCTAGTGAGTTCCTTACCCACTGATGGCCCAATAGAGTTAAAACTGATTTCTTTTAAGCCCACCTTACCACTTTCAGAAAGTGCACCCAAGAGCTGCAAGTGTTCTTGATCCACAAGATCTCGTGACTTTACAATATAACCGAGTTCACCAGTTGGTTGAAGTGTTATTGATCCAAAGCCTAGCGCTTCAAGGGATCCTTTTAGTTCTTCTTGAGTAGGTCGAGCAGTATCATAAGCTACTTCAGTCAGCGCTCCACCCTTAAATTCAATACCGAGATTAAAACCAAAAACTGACATAGAAACAATGGAAAGTATCACTAACAAAACTGAGATACCGATAAATATTTTTTTGTGTTTGATGATAAACATAATTTTATTTTTTAACTTCTTCTTTAGAGTTTACAATTCTACCACTAGCTAATCCACTCGAGAATAAGAACCTAGAGACTTTACCTTCTTTAAAGAATGACAGGGTTGAAAGGAATATCTTGGTCACAGTTATAGCAGAGAACATAGAGACTAGAACACCGATTCCAAGTGTAAGTGCAAAACCTTTAATCAAAGTAGTTCCAAACCAAAACAATATGATTGCAGTGATAATACTAGATGTATTGGAATCTCGAATAGAAAACCAAGCCCGAGAAAAGCCATTTTGCACAGCATTTTGAATGCTCTTCCCTCCACGAAGTTCTTCTTTAATTCTTTCAAAGATAAGGACATTGGCATCCACCGCGAGCCCCATCGAGATGATGAATCCAGCGATACCCGCCGCAGTGATAGTAACTGGAATCAACTTAAATAATGCCAGCACAATCAAGATAAAAATAGAGAGGGATACTACAGCTACAAGTCCTGGTAAGCGATACCAAAGAATCATAAACAGAGCAACAAAAATAAAACCAATGATACCTGCCTTTATACCGGCAGATGCGGCACTATCTCCTAGAGAGGCTCCGATAGTTTGCTTGGAGAGCAGAGTAATAGGCACAGGAAGTGCTCCAGAGTTTAATCTGCCTACCAACTGCTTTGCTTCAGTTGGAGTAAAAGATCCAGAAATGATAGCTTTACCATCGAGTATAGCGTCACGAACAGTTGGTGTAGAAATCGGTGAACCATCTAAAAATATTGCTACTGGTTTACCGATATTCTCTTGTGTGATCTTTGCAAAAAGTGTAGTACCCACATCATCAAATTGCAGACTCACAGTTGGTTCCCGAGTGTTTGGATTAAATTCGAGAGTTGCTCTTTTTAGGTAGCGGCCGGTTAGCTCGGTGGCTTCAAATAAAGTGCTTTGGTCGATCACAACACTGGCTACACCTTTATCATCTACAGTTACCTTTTGTTTTGGTTTTGGATTTTCAACTTTAAATTCCAAAAGTGGAGTCTGTCCAATCATGGCCGTAGCCTTTTCTAGATCAGTCTCTCCTGGTAGGTCAATGATGAGCTTGTGCTCACTGCCTGATATCAGACTTCCTCCCTGCACTTGAACCACAGGCTCCGAAACTCCAAAAAGGTTCACACGGCGTTCGATAACATCACGAAGAGCGTCCATCGAGTCATCCACCTGACCTGCCTCTACAGCACTTACGTCAGCTTTGTAGATAAGATGACTACCCCCAGAAAGATCTAGTCCTAGGCGAAATTGGTGATTTTGTAAAAATGAGCTAGCCTGTCCAAAATTCTTGTTGAGCTTATACTCTGACTTATACACAAAAAAAGCCACCAACAGGGCAAGCACTAAAATTAATACGGTCGAAATTCTTTTCTTATTCATAAATATAGGGCTATTCTATACCCTATTCTCGACTTTTGCAAACCGTAAATGATGCACAATATATGACACCAAAATACCTAAAATTATGCCACCTAAAATATCGATCGGATAATGCACCCCTCCGGCAATTCGAGCGATACTTATAAAAAATGCCAAGAATAAGAAAAAGTAACCCGCAACTTTGTGTTGCAAGTAAATTGAAAAAGCCAGAGCTGTAAAAAATGCTGCGTGCTGTGATGGAAAAGCATAGCCAGTTTCTGGAAACAAACTAGTCACTTCAGATAGAGCGATAAAAGGTCTAGGTGAACTTATGATATTTTTTATTATTTCTCCAAAAAGCCAAGCAAGTCCGCCAGATAGAAATGCAATAAAAATCTCGCTCCACTTTTGTCGAAAAGCTAGAATCGGATTTTTATTTGGAAACACATCATTGTGAATCAATAAATAAATACCAGCGCCGAGAACCACAAGGTATGGCAAGTAAACTGCCAAAAAAGTAATTACCAAATCTAGAAAATTTGATTGATGTGAAAAATTATTAAAAAAGAAAAAAAGATTATTGTTCAAATGCATAAATTCACCTCACCCCTGCCCCTCTCCTTATAAAGTAGAGGGGAAAGATTCCCTAATAGTTAATAAAACTTTCTTTACATCTCTATCTACTTCTGAATTTTTAATCCTTAAAACCCTACATCCTATAACTTCTAGAAAATCTGTCCTATCTTGGTCGTATAAAAAATTTTCCTTTTTAGAATGCTGTTCTCCATCTAACTCGATAGCTAATTTAAGTTCTGGGCAATAAAAATCCAAAATATACCCACTTATACTATACTGTCTTTTAAACTTAAACCCAAGCTTACGATTTCTTATTAACTCCCATAATATCTCCTCCTGTTTTGTCTGAGATTTTCTAAGCTCCCTTCGTCTTGGTAATAATTGAGATTTATTATTCAAGATAGTCATACTCGTATTTAAATTCCCCTCGCCTTACCAAGGAGAGGGGTTAGGGGTGAGGTGAATTCTTTTCTTGTGCCACCTGGAGGACATTTCGAAAAAGCATAGCCACAGTTACTGGACCTACGCCACCTGGAACTTTAGAAATAAAATCTACTTTATCTTTCACAGATTCAAAATCTGCATCCCCAACTACTGTACCATTTGATTCCGATGTTCCCGCATCGATGATACTTGCACCATCTTTTATCATATCACCCTTGATATATCCTTCTCGTCCGATACCAGAGATAATTATATCTGCTTGTTGCAAGACTTCTGCACTATTTTTACTCTTTTGATTCAGAGTCTGGTAAGAAATATTTTTCCGAGACAACAAAGCAGACACCGGCCGGCCGACGAGCTCACCCTCACCCAAGACCACAATATTTTTTTTATCAAAATCCGGAATCTCCTCGAGCAATCTCATGCATGCCAGCGCTGTTGGAAAAGAAATTCCTGACTCACCATTATAAAACTTTTGACTAGCTATGGTTCCCAAAGCATCAACATCGAGACTAGGATAAATGGCATCTAGGATCACCCTAGTATCCAAATGTCCAGGCAGTGGCAACTGCACGATGATCCCACACATATTCTTCATACGATTCAGCTCTTGTATTTTTGCGGCAACTTCTTCAGTACTAGCAGTAGCCGAAAAAGTGGCATCACAAAAATTAATACCAACAGACTCAGCTTTCTTTCTTTTTAAATTTACATATTGCTCTGAGACAACATCATCCCCCACTAAAATATCGCAAAATAAAGGTGTAAACGAAAGTTTAGTAACTTCGTTTTTTACTTCTTCTAAAATCTCTTTACTTATTTTTCTTCCATCTATAATTTGCATATATAATTTAATCTAAAATAGTTCAAGAACTAAGCTCCTAGAAATTCGTTTTTCATTTCATCTCGGTGAGCAATGCGTGCATACCGACGCATACTCATCAGTATCCCCAAGCCTGCGAACTCAGTAATCAAATGCGACCCACCATAACTCATAAACGGTAATGGAATACCAGAAATTGGCATGATACCCAAATTCATACCTATGTTTATGAGTATATGACTCATGAAAAAAATCGCAATCCCCATACCATATAGCATTTCAAAGTTTGTGGCACCATACATTGAATTTTGTAATATTCTCCACACAATCAGTGCAAACAACACCAAAACTAATCCCGAACCGACAAATCCCCACTCTTCTGAATAAGCCGCAAAGATAAAATCAGTCTGTGGCTCTGGTAAGAATTTTAATCGTGATTGAGTACCAAAACCCAACCCCTTACCTGTGACTTCACCTGACCCGACCGCGATAGTAGACTGAAAAGCATTGTATCCAGATCCATGGATGTCAGCCAAAGGATTCAAAAAGTTTGTAATACGGTCTTTCTGGTAATCTGCAAAAACAAAAAACCACATCGACACAAATATCAGTGTCCCGCCTAAAAATACGAGCAGTAGATGTCTTTTAGAAATTCCAGAAACCAGGACCATCCCAAACCAAATCAAGAATATAATCATCGCTGAACCAAAGTCTGGCTGAAGCAGGACAAGTAGAAACGGAACCAAGGCATACAATCCGGAAATAAAAATATGTTTGATGTTTCGAATCTCAACATGTCGTCGAGAAAAGTATTTAGCCAAAACCAATACCAAGATTAGCTTCATCATGTCCGCAGGTTGAAAAGAAAAACCTCCAAAATCAAACCAACTCTGAGCTCCGTTGGCAACAGTACCCACAATAAAAAGTAAAAGTAAAATCACCGAGAAAAAAATGAATAAGAAAACCAAAATGTCGGTGCGCTTCAGAAATCTAAAATCAATGAAAGAAAAAACAAAGAAAATCACAAACGATACCACTATCCAAATCATCTGCCGTTCAAAAAAGTTTCCTTCGGATTCTGCCGGCACAAAAGATTTCATAGTAAATAAACCGAACGCCATAATCGGCAAGACAAAAAAGACGAGCAGCCAGTCTATTTGCTTGGTCACGAGATTTGCCATATCGTTAGAGTTTGGCTAGAAAAATATTGTACATCGGGATTATCTCCTTGAGTACGACTGGCGACTGAAAAGGTTCCGGCCAAGTGAAAGAAAGTGGAACTGTCTGCTCACCGCGAAGAAGATCTACAAAAGTCCGACTCACAGATATGGCATTACCTTCCTTGTCATACAACAATGCCACCACATTAACCTCGGGAATATTGTAAAGAGAACCGTTCTTCATATCCGCAGTCAGTCGAGGAGTCGTAGTCTCATCTTCTAAGCGAATATCCGAAATAGCAACTTTCATCTTTTCAATTTCTTGTTTTGGTACTTTGACCCAAACCGGAGTCTCCGTAAATTCAAAAGTAGTATAAACTGGAACTGAATTGCCAACTCCGATAGCTGGTTCAAATATAGCAAACTTGCCAGACGGTGGTACAAAAGTTTCACCTTCTCGCATACCTATGTATAGATTGTCTTTATCCGCAAAACGGAAACGATACTTGATACGGTAAATAGCAGTATTGATATTTTGATTTTCAACATAAGCCACCGCATTGTACCTGCCGTCTGTAACTCGGAAAGACCGCGCCCACACTACGGATAGTCTATCAACTTCAAAATTACAAGCGCGTGCGCAAGAACCACCACAGTCTATACCTGTTTCCGTGCCATTTTGTGCTCCATCGGAACAGGTTGGTTTGGAATTAATATACGGGTAAGCAAATAAAAATCCGAGACCCAAGAAGAAAACTATAAGTATGCTTAAATATGCGAATTGCCGTTTAAAAGCCCATGTCATAGGAGTATTGTAACATATTGAAATCTAAATCGCCTGAAACTCTGCGTAGAATTTAGAACCCTTGCCCTTGCCTTCGGACTGTGCCCAGACCTTGCCTCCATGCGCATCCACGATAAGTTTTACTGAATACAGTCCATAACCGGTAGAATCTACATTCATCTTGGTAGACTCTTTACCTCGCCCACCTTCAGTAAATAAATGAGACATATCTTCAGGAGTAATACCGACACCGTTGTCAGAAACTGAAAACAAAACTTTTCCATCTTTATTCTCAAGTCCCACTTTTACTTCCCCATCATTTGGAGTGTACTTGATAGAGTTTTCGATAAAATTATGGATCACTTCCTTCATCCAAAACTCATCCCCTCTTATGGTGAATGGACCTTCTTGGATATCAGTACTTACTTTTAAATTTTTTGCCTCTGCGGAAATTTTAAGTTCTGTAATCATATTCTCCACAATGTTTTTCAGATCTATATTTTTCATTTCATACTTCACAGTTCCACTCTGAAGATTCGAAGCATTCAAAACTAAATCAATTGTCTTGATGCCAGTATCATCGGATTCCAAACCAGTCTGTGCCATTTTTCGCATCTCTGGAGTAAGTACCCCAAAAGTATCATTCAGCATCTCAGCAAAAATGTACTTTGTGCGAGTGAAAGAACCTTTAACTTTGTGAGTAATCAAATGGACCAAACTCTCGCGTTGCTGGATCAAATTTTTCAGATTTTGATTTACATCTCCAAGTTCGTGGTTTAGACTATCAACTTGTCTATACAACCTTGCAAGTTCAAGATTTCGATTATATAACTCTTCCGTTATTTTTTTAAACTCAGCGGAAGAAATTTGAGAATTATCATTTTGAATTTGCATTTTTAATCATTTATTTTAAGCTAGATGGAACTTCTTCTGATGCCATACTAGAAATCAAATCTCGTACTGACTCCTTACAAACTTCCTTAGAAGCCCTACCAAAAAGTCTTTCATACTGTGCAACTAATTTATCAATGGTATCCTTAGGATTAGAATTTATTTCTACTGTAGTCTTGTTAATAATATTTAAACCACTAACTTTGACAGCTTGATCCCATGCCAACGGACCTATTATAAGTTCTTGTTCTTTTATAATACGCATTGCTATCTGTGGAAATAATGCTATCGTAGTATTCATAAATTATGATTCTTTTATCTGATTAAACACACTACCCATTCTAATCAAAGCAAGTGTCATCAAAAAGTAAGAGACAAAATACATATAATCATTAATACCTCCTACATACCAATTGCCATTGATAGCTTGAAAAATAAATACAAAGTCTGATAAAGACTGCATTATGAGAGCAAAAATTAAAAACCAAATAGGTTTCTTTAATATTCCTCCTAACATATTCCTGCTAACGAGCAAAGACAATATTGCAATTGATACATAAAATGCTTGACCTAAAGGGTATCCAAAATCAAGAAATACTTGCATTTTACTTATACCAATAATTTCGTATCCCTTCAAAAAAAGCATATAAGACAAGAAAAGCATTGAAATGGGCACTACAAATGCCCAAATTTTGTTATGAACTTTTCGTATCGAAAAATTCAATCCACTTAATTTAGACAAAAGCATTACTCCATATATATATATCAATACACTACCAAAAAAACCAATATCCCCAATAGCAGGATATGGTGGAGATTCAACATTATTAAAAAATACATACCAACTACTATAAATTTGACCAAATGATTGAAACAGTAAGCCAATCGATAATACCAAAATGGTTTTACCTAACAAACTTTTATACCCTCCCCATTTTCTAGAAATTAATAGACCTGCTATGCCTCCAAATACAGGTAGGATCCAATATGTATGCCCCCAAATTTGCCTTAAGTCCCTAGATACTTCAACATTAAACTGTTGTATATAAATCCAGACGATGGAGAAAATTACAAAAACAATTACCGGAAATACATTTAACTTATTAATCCTTAACATACTTTTCATATAGCTATCATTATAACATTTAAACTTATAAAGATGTCAACTGATACTTTTTAAGAAAAAAAACGGGCCTAAATCTAGATTTAGCATCACGTAGGCTTGGCACACCTAGGTCTTGCTCATAATTAAAAAAAACTTTATTTTTAGAATATAAAATTTCAGAGTTTTTCTTTATTAGAAAGGAATTTACTCCTACAAAAGAACGATCAATTTTTGAAGCGTGAGCTATCACGTATTGCGATGAAGTCAGCTCATTAATCATAAAAGCTATCATTTTTTCCTTGATGAAAACCCCAACCCCCACCAAATTCGCATCTTCCAATGCTAACAACATTCGACTTATAGCAACTTCTTCATGTGATTCAAAAATGTCTTCCTTGTCCATTTTTTTCTTCAACCATTCCATAGATAGATTAATAATACTTGCTTGAATAGCCTTTTCCCGTAAATCTATCTCCTTTGCAAACGCCTCAGGGTAAGTTTTAAGAAAATTAGCAACTTGATTTCTTTTTTTTGCATATAATCCCCCTTCCATTTTCCACAACCGTGCTAAGTCATAAATGTAATCAAAGTGATCTACATCTTCCTTGACTTTTAATTTTTCTTTATCTAATAATTCTGCAGTAACTTGTGGAACTAACTTTAATCTAAATTTAAAACCCTCCTGAAAAGAAAACTTCATTAAAGTTTCAGCACTTTCATCAACCTTACTATCTCCTAAAAAGGAATAAAACAGCTCTCCAGTTAAATAATCTGTAAAACGAACAGTAAGATTACTATTTAACATCGATAACCGTATTTCTCCTTTTATATCCCAGCTCCACATACTAACAAAATTAAAATCCGAATAGGGCGGAAATTTAGAAGTAAGTTTTTCTATTTCTTCCCGATCAGAAAGTTCTAATTTTTTAAATTCTGGGAATTCTGGGATCATACAATCCTTATTAATCAATACTTAAACTATACAAGGTATCAATTGGAACTTCTTCAAGAATAGCTGATTTAAATATTTCTCTATGTTTTAAATTTAGGTCGGAATCCGGACCTTTAACTATGCTTTTCCCTTGCTCAGGAACCATTAATGCACACAAATAAGGTTCATCATTTATATAAAAAAGATGCACAGATTCATGAATACAATTTTCTTGTTGTAAAGAACTTAGAGCATCTTTCAAGAATTGATTCATAAGAACAGTACCCCACTCTTTTAAAGTGGCAAGATTTTCTTTATTTACTTTGTATATTTTATATTTCATAAAAAAAGAAGGAGAAAGTTTAATATTTACTTGCTCCTTCGAGTGGCTTATGCCCGCAATAAACGATTAAAACGTTCGTATCCAGGAGCTAACTCCTTTTTAATTTCAAATACCTGGATGACAGTGCTGTCTTCACAATTATAGTGAATGCAAACAAGACGGTGGTCTGTAAGCTGGCTTGGCATGAATTCTTCGTCGTAATGCATAAAAACTTTTTCATACATTTCAACGGTGTACTGATACAATTCTCCAACAAAGCCAACTGATTCTTCATCATCGTGATCGAGCGGATGATGGTGCATGTAATGTCCAAGCATTTTTTGCGACAAAGCGCTATAATTTGCTGTGAACAAAATGTGGGTGTGCCAAAAGGGATCGATAACATCGGACACTGCATGCATATTGACTGGGTCAATAACCGCAATAGCGTAGTATTGTTTCAAAGCGAGAAATCCACGACTAAGATAGTCGTCACCTGCTTTAATTCCCTGTTTCAGGAACTCCTCTCTGAGCTTTTTGGCAACTGGCTCAAAGTTTTCTGTGTCAATAGCTTCTAAAGCTACCTTCACTTTCGGATCTAGCCTTTCATACAACTCAGGCTTGATCGTCTTTACTAAAGACAAACTTGTCATAAGTGAATTTTTTAAAAATGAAATAACGTTATTCTATTAAAGAATAGGTCAAATCAAGTTGCTTGTCAATTTACAAAAACAAGATAGCACTCCCTATGACCATTACGATCACCGCCACAATCTTAGGATACAACACCTGCCAGGACATGTCTTCTTTAATAATTTTAGGAAACATGTATGTGCCGATGATGGTTAATAAAAGCACAAAAGCTGGCTGGAAACTCCCTACGATAAATACCAGAGTGGCTGGAGCAAGCACAAGAGCAAAATTTGTCAGTAGATTTCCAGAGACGCTAGTAAACTCACTTATAACATTCACTAAAAATATCCTTACTCCTCCTGCCCTGTTCATATGAATAAATTCCCGGCGCTGCTTTGGCATACATAAAAATATAAATACACCTGTCGTACCTAAACCTACATATTCCCAAAAAGAAGAAATCCAAAAACTATCTTCCACTGTCACATATTTAAATATAATTCCTGACACAGCCACAGTGAGCGAAACTAACAGCATATATAGCATCGGTTTGTGCTTGATACGAACCCTAGTTTCGGTCCAATTAATAGATATAACAATGAGACCCACAAATACAAGAATAGCTCCGACGACTTGGCGCAGACTTAAAGTTTCGCCAAGAAAAATACTTCCTAAAATATAGCCGAAAACTGGAATGGTCAGAAACCATGGCACCACTCGAGACACTTCTTCGATTTCGAGAGTAAAGAGATACAATACTATCCAAACTACAGTCAATAATCCAGCAAGAAGGAGTAACGCGATATCTAGACTAGGAATAGAAAATAAACCATCAGTAAAAATAAAAATTATCCCTGCGATCAAAAGTCCAATCAAACTCGAGAATATCACCAAACCTCCAGAGCTTCGCTCTTTCTCTTTATCAGAATATTTGGCGATCAAATACTGGTCTGCAATATTAACTACTGCCCAAAGGAAGGGTGCGATGATGGCATATAAAAACCAGCTATTCATGCGCCCAGTATATCAGATTTGGCAAATTTGGTCATTTTGAGCTATAATACAAGTATGGAAAACAAAAACAATCTCATGAATTTTGGGTTTATTCTAGGTATCGCCTTGGTACTCTCAGCTATTATCGGCTCTTATACTTTTTATAATTTACGTTCTCAAGATTTCATCTCCACTACTGGTTCTGCTAAAAAAGCTGTCACATCTGACAAAGTAAAATGGATCACCACCATAACTCGACCAACAACAATTTCCAAAATCAAAGAAGGTTATACAAAAATGGACGAAGACCTAAAGGAAGTCAAAGCTTTCTTTGTGGCTAATGGTATCCCAGAAGCTGAGATAACTGTCGCTCCTATCTGGATGAATGAAATTTATGAACAATACCCAAGTGCGGACAAAAAATACAACCTGACTCAAAATATAGAAATCAATTCTGCAGATGTCGCCAAGATCGACAACTTGTCTAAAAATACAAATTCACTCATCATAAATAAAGGAATTCTTTTCTCTACTAGCTCGCTAGAATACTACTATTCCCAGCTTCCAGCAGTTCGCGTAGAACTCCTAGCTGATGCTGTGCTTGACGCTAAAGCTCGAGCACAAAAACTAGCTGAAGCTGGTGGTAAAAAAGTAGGTACTCTAAAGTCTGCTTCTTCTGGTGTAGTTCAAGTTATGTCCCCTAACTCTATCGATGTCTCTGATTACGGCATGTACAACACTTCTACAATTGAGAAAGAAATCATGATTACCGTCAAAGGTAGTTTCCAAAT
>CAYMIC010000013.1:0-2139 GCA_964390615.1 uncultured Candidatus Saccharibacteria bacterium
AATTTGGAACTATATTTTCTTTCACAACACTGTTAACTAATCCAAGTGGTGGAGGGTCTGGCGGTGGTGGAACTCAAGGAACTGGAATCAACATGATCCCAGCAACGGCAGTAGGGGAAGTAAGTACAATAAATCCTGCTTCAGATGTCACTGACACAGAAGCCACTTTTCATGGATCAGTTTCTGGAATCGAAGGAGGTACTGCGTACGGATACTTCAGATATTCTGCACAAAAAACTCCTCCGGTCTTCTGTAATGATATATTTGGTTCTAATATGAAATCGGTGACTGCCGGTGAAACAGGTGGCAACCGTCCATCAGGCATTGTTACTAACGGAAGTTTTGATGCAAAGGTCACCAACCTAGTTCCAAATACTGTTTACTACTATTGTGCAGTAGTTTCTAACGGTGCTAAAAGTTCTACTATTATAAAGTATGGCCAAGTGAAAAGTGTCCGAACTTTCCCTTGTCAAACTTGCGAGCAAACACAAATAAATACCTTGCCTACGGTTGTACTTAATGGTTCTTCAGTTAATTTGTATGGTAGTTATGGTTCTACCAAAGCTCTAAATACGTACTTCGAATACAAGAGTAGTGAAATTGCTGGAGACTGGAAAAAAACCCCAGAAGAAAGCCATACTCGTAATAGTTATGGCCGAATGATAGCTTTTGTACAAGGATTACGACCAGATACTCACTATTTCGTTAGAGCAGTAGGAAGAACTAGTGAACCGACAGAAACATTTTATGGTCAGACTTTGCAATTCAAAACAAATACCGCAGATGGTTTCGGGGATGGAGAAGGTTGGATATATGACGGACCGGAAACTACAATAATAGGAAATGGTGGACCACTTGATCCTACTCAAAATTGCGGTCAGCCTTCTGGTCCTGACGCTCCATTGGTAAATTGTGATGATAACAATAATAATGGTTGCCCTGCTGGAACTACTGGTACACCACCAAACTGTGTAGGAAATCCTCCACCTCTTCCATGTTCGGAAGGATGGTCAGGTATACCACCAAACTGTGTTCAAAATCCCAACGAGTGTCCAGTAGGATATGCTGGAGTTTTTCCAGATTGCGACATAATACTGATCGATATTTGTCTGTACGGTGGCACATATCCAAACTGTAGTGATACTGGAAATACTTGCACTTTCGGCGGTACATATCCGGATTGCAATAATCCGCCCGGCACTTGTCCTTTTGGAGGCACATACCCAAACTGTAATGGTGGAAATGGAAATGGGGGAAATAGCGGGGGTGGAGGAAATGGTGGCACAGACATAGATGGCGATGGTATAAGCAACAACAATGATACTGATATAGATGGTGATGGAGTAGGTAACACTGGAGACAATGATACGGATGGCGATGGAATAGGTAATGGCTTTGATTCTGATGATGATAATGATGGAATATTTGATAGTAGTGACCAAACGCCACTAGGAAATGGATCAAATTTCAATGACCTAGATGGGGATGGGTTATCTAACAATGTAGATACTGATGATGATGGAGATGGTATACCAGATTTAAGTGATACAACTCCTTTTGGTACTAGTTTTAATCTCGGGGATTTGGATGGGGATGGTATAGCTAATGATATCGACACCGATATGGACGGAGATGGCATACCAGACAATTCTGATACAGATGATGATAACGATGGTATACCAGACAATATTGATCAATCACCTCGTGGAAGAAACAGCAGAAACAACAACCAAGGAGGCATTTTAGGAATAGGGGATGAAACCACTCCTCCGCAGGACGCTATAGTGCGCTATCACGAAGGAGTAGAGACTGTATTGATCAGACAAATCATGAGAAATACAACACTTGCCAAGAAATACGGTTACCGAGATGGAGAAGATTTAGAGAAATTCTCTTGGTACTTAGCGCACTTCTTGGGCAAAAGCTATGGATACGTAGCTAAAAACAAAAAGGAAGTGCGAGTACGATTTGCAGACGTCGCAGCCTACGAACTTAAAGAAGTTGGTAACACTACTACAGTTTACGAATCTTATGACAATAGAGGTGACGGCAAGTTCAAGATCACCGGAGTTCGAAAATTAAATTCGCTTTTCAAGATGATTTTCAAGTATGAGTATTACTTCTTGAAGAGAAGATAAA
>CAYMIC010000013.1:2239-14855 GCA_964390615.1 uncultured Candidatus Saccharibacteria bacterium
GGATGAAAAAAACACTTTCCAAAATTTTGGTATCGTTATGCATGCTAGGTGTTTTTTTGTTGCCACTTACTCCAAACATAAACATAAAAAACGAAAAAGTTGTATTAGAAATACTAGAACAAGAAGTATTAGCACAAGGAGCTGGAAACGATGGTGACCTACCTGATCCATTTGGTAACGCACAAGACTACGAAAATTATGCCAATGAACAGCTAGCAAAAACACCAAAGATTGTAGGGGATGGTATTGATTTTGGTTGTAATTTTAACCCCTGGTCATGGGTTACCAACTGTGTAGTGGCATTGGTATACTATGCAATATTTACACCCCTAGCATGGATTACCACTGGGGCAGCAAAAATTTTAGATTACTTCGTGTATTATTCAACCAGTGATCAATCGTACCGAAACGTATTCGTTGAAAAAGGTTGGGGTACTGTGCGAGACATTGCGAATGTCATGTTCATTGTTGGTCTTCTCTTTATCGCCATAAAAACGATCCTCGGACTAAACACGACTAACAACAAAAAGATGTTGGGCAATATTATTATTTTTGCTCTTCTAATAAACTTTAGTTTATTCGCTACCCAAGTTATCGTCGATGCATCAAACATTCTAGCTAAAGTTTTCTATCACCAAATAACTCCCGTAGACAGCAATGGATCACCGATAGAAGGAAATGTTGAGCAACGTTCAGTAACTGTTGGATTGACAAAAACTTTTGATCCACAAGACATTATAGTCGCAGACGCAGACACATGGGGGCAAAAAGACTTTAGCGATAAAAAAGCTCAATTTTTATTGACAACCATACTCTCAATCATACTCATGTGCTTCATGATTTATATTTTCATCTCAGTAGCTTTTCTCTTTGTAGCTAGAACTGTCTCCATCTGGCTTGCTATGATACTTGCTCCTATTGCCTTTGCTTCAAATGCAATAGGTCCAAATATAAAAGGTTTAGGATGGAACGAATGGTTATCCAACCTTCTTAAAAATGCCTTCATGGCGCCGATATTTATTTTCTTCCTTTATATCATAATTCTGTTTGGTGACATATTCGCCCTAGGTGGAGCATCAGTAACAGGAAGCGCGGATACAAATATTGTGGCCTTCATGGGCACATTTATTCCATTCATGCTAGTCTTTGTACTACTCAGTAAAGCAAAAGAATTGGCAAAAAGTTATTCAGGTGAAATGGGAAGTGCAATGACAAAATTAGGTGGTGGTCTAACAGCGCTCGCACTTGGTGGTGCCGCACTTGGAACAGCTGCAATTGGAAGAAATACAATTGGAGCTGTTACTAAATACGCAAGAAATGATAATACAAGAGATAAAGACAGAAAAATTGGTGCTCGATGGAATGAGCTAGCACAACAAGGAACTATTAATCCTATTAAATACGTAAGAGCATTAGGAAAAGGTGTTTCAGCAAACATAGCAGAAAAACTCACTACAAGACAAAGAGATGCTGCTGGACAAGTACAAACAAGGACATGGCTTGGAAATAAAGTGACAACAAGTGAAAAAGCTTTTGTTGAGAAAAAACACAGCGAACACGAACTCGATACTAAGACATCAGAAATGGCTCATAAATGGAACTACAACAAAGATATTAAATTCTCAGAACTTACAGATAATGAAAAACATGAGGTCAAAGAAGCAATCGATAAAGATATCATATCTAAAAACACATATAAGAAAAAGTTTGAAAGTCTTGAGGCCTTTGAAGCAGCAACAGTCGAAAAAGCAATGGGCACCAGAAATTACAACAACCCTGACCACCAAATGTCATATTCCATAGATGCAATACTAAAAGATCCTAGTGTTAATGGTGGTTTCCGTAATCAAAACATTACAAAATTAACAGATGGGGCAGAAACATTTACTGAACACGCTAAAGCAAGTGGAGCAGTAGGAGAATTTGTAAGAGCATTAAGACAAGGAAGCTTTGATGTTAGAAACTTATCTTCAACCAAGGTCGCTAGTAAAGGTTTGGGTAAGCTAGCTGTTGGAATAATAGCTGCTGTAGCACTTGGAATGAGAAGCGGATTTAAGGCTTCTTTGGGGTCAAACTATGGAACAAGTAGTAAGGACTTTTCTAAAGACCTGGGTGGTTTAATAAAAGAAGCTTTAAAAGACATGAAGATAGATATTAAAACAGAAAGCCATGGTGGAGGAGGAGGTGGGCATGCGAAAGCCGACCATGGAGGTGGTCACGGAGGAGGCGGGGGGCATCATTAAGATAAATAAAAATATATGGACCGAGAAGAATTAAAACAAAATATCGCTAAATACTACCGAAGACTTTCACCTAAAGCTCAAGAGTCTTTCTCGTCGCTCAAGTGGATGGAGGACTTGGATACCATAACTACTAAGTACGGACTAGAAAATAGCCAAACACAAGACTTAATCACCGAAACTATGCTTGGTATGCTCGGCATCATCAGCCTGGATGAATACGAATATTTTGTATTAAATAACTTAAACTTACCGAAGGAAAAGGCTTATCAAATGTTAGTAGATATAGATAAGGCAATCTTCGCAAATTTACGGATAGAACTTTTGGATGTGTATGACATAAACTCCAAAGAAACAGATGATGTGGAAGATAAAGAAGAGGAGACCTTTCCAGCTAAAGATGATGACTTGTCGACCAATATAGACTTTATCATCTCTGGAGGTAAACCAGAAAATAAATAATATGGATTACGACAAAGAAAAAGATGAGTTAAAAGAACAAATAGCTATCGCTCGAGCTACTTTAAGCGTAGAAACAAGGGAGGCTATTGATTCTGTAGATTGGAAATCTATAGTAGTCTCCATGCGCGAGAGTAAGAAATTTAGTTTTTCTCAAATTGAAACTCTAGGTATTGAAACAGAAAAAGTCTTAGTGGGTTTGATAGGAGGAGAAAGCTATAAAAGAGAATTAAAGGATAAAATGGGCCTACCACCAGAAGACTTAAACAAATTAATTTCAGAAATGAACGACAAAGTTTTCAAAAAGATAAAAGAAAATCTAGTAGCCAAATTAGGCAACCAAAGAAACACTACTGAGATTAAAACTCTCGAAATACAAAAAACTCCTGCGCTTCCAGATGCAGAAATTTCAAGCGACGAAACAAAAGTCTTTGAAACTGCTGGGATAAATTTAGATAAAAAACCAGTACCAGATGGCAAATGGGCCGAAGGTATTGGAGCGCCAAGTGAAATGATTGCTCAAATCGAAAATACTGATCTGATTCCAAAACAATCTACTCCGATTCTAGAGAAAAAACTAACTACCCATTTCCAAATGCCAAAAGTAGAAACCCATTATACCGCCCACAGTGAAAGTCCAAAGGCTCCACTTAAAGTAGAGCCCGTAGTAAAACCAACCATCCCAAAAGTAGACCCATACCGCATGAGTGTAGATGAGGAATAAAAGTGAAGTGTTTGTAAAAAAATATTATGCAATTTAAAGTACCACAATTTTTAGATATTGAAGACAAGATTTTCGGACCTTTTACCTTCAGTCAGTTCGTTTACTTAGCTGGAGGGGCGGGGCTATGCTTTGTATTATTTAAACTTTTGGGTTTTGCTCTTGGTTTCATCCCGATTGCCATCGTAGCGGGGCTCGCACTAGCCCTCACATTCTACAAACCAAATGATAAACCATTTATCTATATGCTCGAATCTGGATTCAAATTCATAGTTCAAGATAAATTGTACATCTGGAAAAAAGAGGAAGTTAAGAAAGAAACTAAAGCAGAAAACAAGAAAAATACAGAAGATAATGAAAAAACAGAGGGTAACTACAGCCCCAAGCTAACTCGAAGTAAGTTAAAAGATCTCGCCTGGAGCTTGGATGTGTTAGACTTAAAGAAAGAAGAGGAGAATAAATAATATGGCACTAAATGCAAAAGCAACTCAAGAGTTTGTACCCATCAAAGAAGTCCGTGACGGAATCATCTTGCTCAAAAATGGCGAGCTACGCGCGGTAGTACTAGCAAACTCCGTAAATTTATCTTTAAAATCTTCTGATGAACAGAAAGCAACCATCATGCAGTTCCAGTCTTTCTTGAATACTTTGGACTTTCCAATCCAAATGACGGTTCAGTCTAGAAAGTTAGACATCAGACCATACCTTTTACTGCTAGAGAACCGAATGAAGGTGCAAACTGAACCTCTTTTAAAACTCCAAACCAAAGAATACATAGAATTTATCCGTAATTTTACTGAATCAGTAAGTATTATGACTAAAAACTTTTTTGTAGTCGTGCCTTACACTCAACTCAAAATTGGTGGAGACTCCAAAGTACTTTCTGGAATATTTTCCAAGAAAAACAAAAAAGAACAAATCCTGGAAGACCAAATGGACTTTGAAGAAAAAAGATCTCAACTCGAAGAGCGAGTGAGTGTCATTCAACAAGGACTCAACAGATGTGGTATAAAATCCGCCCAACTTGGAACTGAAGAAGTGGTAGAGCTATTTTATAAAGTTTTCAATCCTGGAGAACTTGAGGGTAAGATACAATTAGATCAAACAACAAACGCAAGTTAAATTTATATGGGAATATTTGATACATTATTTGGAAAAAAGCGTGAAGGAGAGGGTAAGGTTGTCGCTGATGCGTCAGTGGTGACTGTGTTGCCAGAAGAAATATACCAATCGGCAACTCTCGAACTCCAAGATGTCATAGCGCCATCAGCTTTAAAAATCGGACCAAAGTCTATCGACTTGGGAGACAAAATCGCTCGGACATTTTTCATCATCTCATATCCTAGGTACTTAATCGACAATTGGTTTTCACCGATCATAAATTTGGATAAAGTTTTTGATGTATCTATCTTTGTACATCCTATCGATACATCACTCGCACTACGCCAATTTCAAAAAAAAGTAGCGGAAGTAGAAAGTCAGATTAATGTCCGAGAGGGGAAGGGTATGGTTCGTGACCCAATGCTAGATACTGCGTATCAAGACCTAGAAAGCTTGAGAGATAGCCTAATCCAAGCCCAAGAAAAGATGTTTGATGTCGGAGTATATATCACTGTATATGCAGATAATGACCTTGAACTTTTTAAAATTGAAAATGAAATCAAATCCATCCTAGAATCTCGTTTAATCTATATTAAACCAGCCCTTTTTCAACAAGAACAAAGTTTTAAGAGTGTCATACCTATAGGTATGGACCTATTGAGTATCCACCAAAAACTAAACTCCGAGCCTTTATCCTCAATATTTCCATTTATTTCTTTTGACCTAACGAGCGAGAAGGGAATCCTTTATGGTATCAACCGCCACAACTCAAGTCTAATCTTGTTTGATCGTTTTTCATTAGAAAACTACAACTCAGTTACGTTTGCAAAGTCTGGTTCTGGAAAAAGTTATGCTACCAAACTAGAAATTCTCCGCTCTCTTATGTTTGATATCGACGTCATCGTGATCGACCCTGAACGAGAATATGAATACCTAGCAGAAACCGTAGGTGGAAGATATTTTAATATTTCTCTTTCTTCTGACCACCATATCAATCCTTTTGACCTACCTATGCCTCGTGAAGATGAAACTGCAGAAGATGTACTCCGGTCCAACACCATCAATCTGGTGGGCCTTTTTAGACTTATGCTAGGCGGACTTACTCCTGAAGAAGACTCTATAGTTGACCGAGCAATTTCAGAAACTTACGCCATAAAAGACATAACTCCAAAATCAGACTTTTCAAACATTGAACCCCCACTACTTTCAGACTTTGAAATGGTGCTCGGTGGCATGGAAGGCTCTGACTCCATAGTACAAAGATTGATCAAGTACACTAAGGGTTCTTGGTCTACTTTCATCAACCGACCTTCAAATGTCGACATCAATAAAAAGTTTGTGGTGTTCTCGGTTCGAGACATGGAAGACGAACTAAAACCAGTAGCTATGTATATCGTTACTCACTACATCTGGAACACAATCCGAAAAAACCTAAAGAAGAGATTGCTCGTTGTAGACGAAGCTTGGTGGATGATGAAATCTGAAGATACCGCTTCATTCCTATATTCTATGGCTAAACGAGGAAGAAAATACTACTTGGGACTTGCTACTATTACTCAAGACGCTGCAGACTTTATGAAATCACCCTATGGAGTGCCTATCGTCACCAACTCCTCAATTCAATTACTATTGAAACAGTCGCCGTCCACCATCGAAGTTCTACAAAAGACTTTCAACCTCACCGATGAAGAGAAATATTTGCTTTTAGAGTCCGGAGTGGGTGAGGGTATATTCTTTGCTGGACTTAAACATGTAGCAATCAAAATAGTATCTTCTTACACCGAAGACCAAATTATCACTTCTGACCCTTCTCAAATACTCTCGATCAAAAAGGCCAAGAGTGACTTAGCCGAAGAGGCCACCGCCGTGAAAAGTTAGTGAAAAATGATATAATACACAAGATGTTAAAAAAATTATTCATCCCAATTCTAGTAATCCTTTCTTTTTTTCCAGTACTATTCCTTCACGCTCAAGTCAAAGGAGGGGACATAGTTCTAACAGTGTTTCCAGAACACCCAGCAGCGAACCAAAACGTACAAGCTAAAGTTGACACTTTCACTATCGACTTAAAAAAGGCTTACATATCTTGGTCGGTCAATGGACAAAGACTCTCAGGTGGTATTGGAAGAGACACATTTAGTTTTGATGTAGGTTCGTCTTTAACAACTTCTGAATTATCAGTCTCTATTGAAACGGCTGATGGGCAAAGTATCACAAAAAATACATACATAAGTCCTCTTGAACTAGATCTCCTTTGGCAGGCGGAAAACTCATACACGCCTCCATTTTATAGAGGTAAGAAATTAGTTTCCAAGGAAGGTGAGTACAGAATAGCTGTGATGCCTAGCACAGGAAGTAGCATCTCGGGAACAAAAAACTTCTCTTACAATTGGAGTAAGGATGCTAATGTACAAGTAGGACAATCTGGTTGGGGGAAAAATTCTTTCACCTTTAAAAATACTTACTTAGATAGAACCAATACTATAAAAGTAGAAGTTTCTGATATTTTAAATAAGTTTTCAGGAACCAAGAGTATCTCTCTAGAACCTGGAAATTCTAAAATAGTTTTTTATAAAGTAGATAAAAACCTGGGTTTACTAACCAATGCATCCATAAAAGACGAGTTTGAAATAAAAAAAGAAGGAGAGAGTATAGCCGCTGCTCCATACTTTATAAATGTAGATAATCTGAATGATGAGAGTATTAAATTTAACTGGAAAGTTGGTGGAGAAGATGTATACACTGTCACTCCTAGGAATCAAATCAGCGTTGTGCCTGAAAGTGGCAAAAGTGGTTCAACTACTATTAGTTTAAGTGTAGAGAATACGCAGAATTTATTCCAAGGTGTGAAGAAAATAATCAACGTAAACTTTTAGATGAAAAAGATTCAATCCATATTGTCAAAAATAGTCTTAGGTCTTGCCATCACTCTAGTGGTAATGTCTCCACTTTTAAATGGACGCGTCAGTGCTCAGCTTGTATGCCCCGATGGTCAAGTTTCAGTTAACGGAGTTTGTGTAAACATCACTCAAAATCCAGAAAGTGATACTTCACTACCGAACTCACCAGCAGGTCAAGGTAATTATCCTGAGACAAATACAAACACAAATAACCCTAATGAACTTACTCTAACCCCCAACAATGCGGAGGACTATAAAAAAGGCTATCAATTATTGGCCCCACTTGATGGTTTCGAGTCATTTGACACCACTCAGACCTGCGCCTTTGGTAAGTATTTAGATATCGTAATCAACTTATTTATAGGCATTTGTGCAGTTTTAGCTGTAATTATGATTGTTGTTGGTGGTATAGAATACATGACTAGTGAATTAGTATCTTCCAAGGAGCATGGTAAGGGGCAGATGACACAAGCAGTGTTGGGATTAATTCTTGCCTTGGGAGCCTGGCTTATCCTAAACCAATTAAATCCAAAACTTTTAGAACTATGTCTTGATAGAATACCCATGGCTACACCAATGTTCGATTCTGAAAGAGAGCAATACTCACAAGTAGGTGAGTCACCAAGTCAAGCACCAGTAGATGGTAAAGCTATAGGTTGTCCAGGTAAGATAATTACTGTAAGCACTTTAGGTGGCAACATGACAGGATGTTCTACTATAATGAATAGTGTTCAAGCTATGATAAATAAAGCGTGGTCAGAAAGTCCTCCTGTAAAAATTTCTGGTAGTGGTTATCGGAGCAATCAAAGACAAATAGAGCTCCGAATACAAAACTGTGGCTGCTCTCCAACCGACAACAACTGTATATATAAAAAAAATCCAGCCCAGTGTACACCACGCACCGCACGACCAGGTAGATCACTCCATGAAGCAGGTCTAGCTTTTGATTTAAAATGTGACGGAGTGCAAATAAAAACCAGAGATAATCACTGTTACTTATGGCTTAAAAAAGGTGCCAATGCAGATATTCATAAACTTAGAGCAAATGTACCGGGTGAATTATGGCATTGGTCAGCAACTGGAAATTAAATTTTATGAAAAAAAGAAATTTTATTTTAATAGTTATTCTAACAATAATACTAATCCTAGTAGCTTTAGTATTTTGGTATGGTAAAAAAACTCCTACTGATACTCCAACTAGCGGGGGAGGACCTATAAACTTTCTGGCAGACTTGTTGCCATTTGGTAATAAAAACAAAAACCAAAATAATACTGGAGATCAGCCTGTAGACATCTCAGACTTTGTAGATGAATCCATTAAAGAAATTCAACCTCTTACCTTAACCAAGGTTTCAACTATGCCAGTAGCGGGTTTTGGGTCTTTTATGAAAGAGCGCTTTGTGGATGTGCCAGAGGTAATCCCAGGAACAGAGAGTGCTGAAATAGCCAAGTCGCCGACTGCTCCAGCTACTGAATTTGCGCCGGCACTTCGTTATGTAGATAAAGTTTCTGGAAATGTTTTTCAAACTTGGGCCGACAGAATTAATGAGAGGAAATTCACCAACACAGTAATACCAAGAGTGCATGAAGCTATCTTTGGTGGTAACGGCAGTAGTGTGGTTATGCGATACCTGCGTCCAGATCAAAAAACTATAGTCACTTTTGTAGGAAAAATGCCAGCAGATGTGCTAGGTGCTGACACAAGTAGTGGAAAAGTTGATGGTACTTTTTTACCTGACGACACCACTGATATAACTTTCTCTAAAGACGGCAACTCTATGTTTTATATATATGAATTAGGTCAAAGTGCTATTGGTATAGTTGCAAACTCTCTCGGAGAGAGCAAGACTCAGATTTTAGACTTTCCGTATACTGAGTGGCTTTCTACTTGGCCAAATAAAAACACCATCACCCTTACTACTAAAGCCTCTGGTCTTTCTCCTGGTTATTTATACACAGTAAATCCTGAAACCAAAGAATTCAATAAAATTTTAGGTGGTATGTATGGTATGACTAGTCTTACTAGTCCAGATGGTAAATTAATTCTTTACGGCAACAATAAATTAGGTTTATTTATTTACAATACTGAAACCAGAAATGAACGAACTCTTAAAATTAGTACTTTACCAGAAAAATGTGTTTGGAGTTCAGTAAATGATTTATACTGCGCTGTGCCAAAGTTTCTTGAGCAAGACTTATATCCAGACGCTTGGTATATGGGGGAGGTGAGCTTCGAAGACCAATTATGGAAAGTTGAAGGTTCTAACTTTATTGAAAATATAATTCTAGACCTTAAAAACAATAGTGAGAAAAAAGATATTGATGCAACCAACTTGGCTTTGAGTGACAATGAAGATTACCTATTCTTCATAAACAAAAAAGACTCCTATTTATGGGAGCTTCGACTAAAATAAAGTAAGTTTAGAGACCACCGATATACTTTATAACCACCCGGCGAGAAAGTCCTTCACCCACAGACTCGGTTTTTAAGTCTATAGCATCAGCTAAAAATTCATGAATTACTCTTCGATCAAATGATGACATCGGGTCTATTTCAATAGAGGATTTAAAGTATCTAGCTCGTTCAGCCATCATGTGTGCTAAGGCATGAATACTTTCTATTTTCTTTTTTTGATATCCATTGATATCGATCAGAATCTCGGTCTCACTTTGATTGCCGTCTTTTATAGATTTAGTTTCAACTATCTTTTTTACTAAATGATTCAAGGCAGAGAGCCCCTCACCATCACGAGACAGAAAAGGATGTGGATCTTTAACTGAAACTGAGAACCAAAAGTTTTCACTTTTTCCTTTTACAATAGGTTCATCCACGACAACCTCAATCTCACCTGAGTGAGTTTTTTCAATAATTTCTTTTATTAAATTAATGATTTCATTCTTATCCATAGTATTTCTACTTAACCAACTCTAATTTCTCTCTCTTTTTATTTACATATATCTGCTGACCAACTGCAAAGATATTGCTAGTCACCCAGTAAAGCGCAATGGCACCAGAAACACTATAAGCGATGAAAGCTACTAAGAAGGGGAATACATACTTCATCTGCATATGCATGCTCTTTGTAAAGCTCTCTTGAAAACCACCCTTACCATCAGTTGGTGCAGGTTTAGGCATGAGTCTAGCCTGAAAGTATTGAGAAATACCAGCCAAAACAGCGAGAACGATACTTTTACTACCAAGATCGAGAATTCCTAAGAAATTCATGTTTACAGTCTCTGGTGCGTGAATAAAGGAGTACAGATATCCAGAGTCAAAACTCAACCCCTGTCTAAATACATAGTAAAGTGCAAAAATAATAGGAATCTGGATCAAAACCAAAAGACAACCAGAAAATGGGTTAGTTTTGTGCACCTTATATAGTTCAAAGGTCATTTTTGCTTGCTCTTCCTTACTAGCTCCACTTTCTTTAATTTTCTTAAGTTCAGGAGACAACTTGCTCATTTTAACCTGATTTTCTATAGAACGCTGAGAAAGAGGGAAGAGGATAATTTTAACCAAAAGAGTAAGTAAAATAACAGCAATTCCAATATCAGCACCTGGAACCACAGATACTAGAAACGCAAGAGCATTTAATAGAGGTTCGTATAAAAAAGTGTTCCAAAGATTGCTAAGCATCCTCACATTCTATACGAAAATCCTCAAAATTCCAAATAACCTACTAAGGCACTGGGTCCATATGGTTCTTTTGCCAAGGGTGACAACGAAGAATTCTACGGCTAGTCAGCCAAAAACCCTTTAGAATACCGTATTTTTGAATAGCTTCTTTGGAATACTGTGAACAAGTTGGGTAAAACACACAACTTGGTCTTTTAAAGATGGGGGAGTATTTTTGGTATAAATTAATTAATCTTATTAAGTAGTTCCTTAATTTCATGTTGAATTTTATCAAAATCAGTCTCATTTTTCTTAAAAATAAAGGCTCCTAATATGCCTTTTGGTAGTGGAAAAAGACCCCTTAATGCCCTGTAACCCTTACGGCGTAAGGTATTTCTGCCTATGGCACCCCTACAGACACTTTTTGGAGCTATAAAAGCTATTTTTGATAATGTATTTTCGGTTTTTAGGTACTTGAAAGTAAAAACATTAGAGTTTAAAAAACGCCCATCCCTCCAAATATGGTCTATGTCCTTAGTATCTGGTCTATTTCTCTTTAAAAGCATTAGCTAGACAGCGAGCTTGGCTCGGCCTTTTTGTCTTCTTTTGGCGATTACCTTCTTGCCATTCTTGGTCTTAGATCGGGACAAGAATCCGTGTGCTTTCGCTCGTTTTCGCTTTTTAGGTTGGTATGTTTGTGACATATATAGGGGAGTATACCTGCCCGCCTGCTGAAAGTCAAAGGTTTATTTGTGGGTGTGGATATTATCAACAGATTATCAACACAGTTAATACCGTTTAGGAAGTTCCCAGAAAACTCTAACATAGTATAATCATTTCTAATGGATACAAAACAACTATGGCAAAATTGCTTAATGGAAATCGAAAGTGGCATCTCTAAGGCCAATTTCAGTACTTGGTTTAAGAATACCAGTATTTTAAAAGAAGATACGGGTGTAATCTATGTTGGGGTACCAAATGAATTTGTAAGAGATTGGCTCCAAAACAAATATCATAAGTTAATTACTAAAACTATTGCCAATACCTACGAAAACATGAGGGCAGTAGAATATGTCATCACTAAAATAGAGGCTAACAAAGAAGCACCTCAAAAAATGAATGAAGTAGTAGTTAATAAAGAATTACCTTTAAAGGATTTATACATAAACCCGGATGACAACCTAAACCCAAGGTATCGTTTTGACTCTTTTATTGTTGGTGGCTTCAATGAACTCGCTTACGCTGCATCACAAGCCATCATTGAATCTCCTGGCACTAAGTACAACCCCTTTTTTGTATATGGTAATACTGGGCTCGGTAAAACCCACCTCCTTCAAGCAGTAGGGAACTCAATCAAAGAGCGAGATCATAATAAAAAAGTTCACTATATTACACTTGAAAAATTTGCTACTGACTTTATAAACTCCCTACAGGGGAATAAAGCAAATTCTTTTAAAGAAAAATATCGAAAATATGATCTTTTAATCATTGATGATATTCAATTCATTGGTAAAATGGAAAAAATCCAAGAAGAATTATTTCACACCTTTAACACCTTCTATGAAAATAATAAACAAAT
>CAYMIC010000014.1:0-11704 GCA_964390615.1 uncultured Candidatus Saccharibacteria bacterium
AAGTAGAGCCAAGACTTTTCTCTTTCAATTCTCCATATGGAGCTTGTCCTACTTGTAATGGTTTGGGTACAAAGTATTTTGGAGGTGATGAAGTTTGTGATGATTGTAAGGGTGCAAGACTACGGAGAGAAGCGCTCAGTGTTTTCCTTGCCTCGTCGAAGCCTGGGGCGAAGAAGGGTTTAAATATTCTCGATATTTCTTCTTTGTCTATTAAAGACGCACATGATTTTTTCAAAAATTTAAAGCTCTCTGAACAAGAGCGAGAAATTTCTGTGCCTGTGGTAAAAGAAATTGAAGCACGTTTGCAATTCATGCTCGATGTTGGGCTCGATTATCTTCAGCTTTCTCGTAAAGCAAATACTCTCTCTGGTGGAGAAGCCCAAAGAATTCGATTAGCCTCACAGTTGGGTTCTCGTCTCGTTGGCGCACTTTATGTACTAGATGAGCCTACAATCGGACTGCACCAAAGAGACAATGATAGACTTATCAAAACTCTTTTAAATTTGCGAGATTTAGGAAATACAATTTTAGTTGTAGAACATGACGAAGACACTATTTATGCATCAGACTATATAGTGGACATTGGTCCAAAGGCTGGAGTGCATGGAGGTGAAGTTGTGGCGAGTGGTTACTTGGAAGATTTATTAACTGCAAAGAAAAACACTAGTGGTTCACGCACACTTTCATACTTACGAGAAGAAGTAAAAATTGAAGTACCTAAAAAGCGCCGTGAAGCTAAAGGCGTGATACGAGTTGTCGGTGGAAAAGTTTTTAATATTAAGAATTTAAATGTAGAAATTCCTCTCGGCGTCATGACTTGTATCACTGGAGTATCTGGCTCCGGAAAAAGTTCTTTTATGTATGAGATTTTACACAAGAACTTACAAGGCCGACTTGAGAGGAAATATCGTACTGCGCAAGTTTTTAATGTTGCTTCTATGACTGGCACAGAATATGTGACGCGTGTGATATTAATAGATCAGTCTCCAATAGGCCGAACTCCTCGTTCAAATATAGCTACATACACAGGCACATTCACCCATATTCGAGATTTGTTTGCTCTCACAGAGGAAGCAAAATTGCGAGGATGGAAGGCAAATAGATTTTCTTTCAATGTAAAAGGTGGACGTTGCGAAGCTTGCGAGGGTAATGGCGAGATCGCAGTTGAGATGCACTTTCTTCCTACTGTGTATGTGACTTGTGATGTGTGTTTAGGTAAAAGATTTGATAAAGAAACTCTGACCGTTAAATATAAAAAGAAGAATGTTTACGAAGTTTTAAAAATGACTGTAGAAGAAGGACTGGCATTCTTTAAAGATGTTCCGGCGATTTCTGACAGACTTGAGACTTTGATGGATGTAGGACTTGGTTACCTTGAGCTCGGTCAATCTGCAACAACTCTATCCGGCGGGGAAGCGCAAAGAGTAAAAATATCTTCTGAACTTTATCGTCCGCATTTAGAGAAAACAATTTATCTCCTAGACGAGCCGACTGTGGGGCTACACTATGACGACGTGGCGAAACTTTTGGAAGTTTTAAATAAACTTGTTTCAAAAGGGAATACTGTTGTTCTTATTGAACACAACTTAGATATCGTAAAATGTTCTGATTATGTTATAGATTTTGGTCCTGAAGGTGGAGTGCATGGTGGAACATTAGTTGCTAAAGGAACTCCGGAAGAAGTAGCTAATAATGCTAAGTCTTACACTGGGCAGTATCTTAAAAAAGTTTTACGGAAGAAATAAATATGGAAGCAAAATCTCTTAAAAAAATAAAGATGCCTGACAAGCCGGGGGTTTATTTCTTCCTTGCCTCGCCGAAGCTTGATGCGAAGCCGGGTAAAGATTCCACTATTCTTTATATTGGAAAGGCGACCTCACTCAAAAGCCGAGTGCGGAGTTATTTTGGCAAAGATTTGATCGCTACTCGGGGTCCGATTATTTTAGATATGGTTTTTAAAGCTAAAGATATAAAGTGGCAGGAGACGGATTCTGTGCTCGAGGCTTTAATTCTTGAAGCGAATTTAATTAAAAAACATCAACCCTATTACAATACAAAAGAGAAGGACGATAAGAGTTTTAATTATGTGGGCATCACTAAGGAGTCACTACCTAAAGTAGTAGTCGTCCGTGGGCGAGTATTAGATAAAAAAATGTTCAGTGATGTTTACGGTCCATATCCAAACGGCAACCAATTAAAGGAGGCTCTAAAAATCATTCGTAAGATTTTTCCATTTTATGATGATAAAAGTAAAAATTATAAAGAATTTTATCGGCAAATAGAGCTTGCCCCAAATACAGAAAAGAGGGAAGAGTATGTTCGAAATATCAGAAATATAAAACTTTTCCTCTCGGGTAAGAAAAGTAAAATTATCACGGATTTAAAAAGAGATATGAAGAGCTATGCAAAAGAACAAAAATTTGAACAAGCAAGCGCAATTAAAAGACAGATTTTCGCATTAGAACATATCAATGATGTTTTTCTAATCAAGAGCAATAATATTTATGTTTCTTCACAGGCTTCGTTTAGAATTGAAGCATACGATATTGCTCATATGAGTGGTAAAAATATAGTGGGAGTTATGACTGTAGTGGAAGATGGTAACGTAAATAAGAATGAATATAGAAAATTCAAAATTAAAACTCAAAGTGGTTCAAATGACACAGGTGCACTTCTTGAAGTTTTAGAGAGGAGACTTTCGCATCCAGAATGGAAATATCCGAATTTGATTGTGGTTGATGGAAGCACTGCACAGATCAATGTAGCTACAAAATTAATTAAAAGTGTAGGGATGAATACTCCAGTTGTTGCAGTGACCAAAGACGAACATCACCGAGCACGAGAAATAAAGGGCGATAAAGATATTGTGCGAAAGTACGAGAAAGAAATATTATTGGCAAATAGTGAAGCGCACAGATTCGCAATTAAGTATCATAAAGACATGAGAAATAAGAACTTTTTAAAATAATGACAAAGAGAAAAAGCCAAGAAAACATCTTAATATTAAATAATATCCGAAGCGTGGAAAATGTCGGTGCGATGTTTCGCACGGCTGATGCTGGGGGAGTAGATAAAATTTATTTAGTGGGTTATACTTCGGCGCCAATTGATAGATTCGGTAGAAAAAGAAATGACCTCGCAAAGTCTGCACTCGGTGCAGAAGAATTTGTGGCTTATGAATCTGTAAAAACAATTTTGCCTTTGATAAAGAAATTAAAGAAAGAGGGTTATCAAATCATGGCGATAGAGCAAGATGAGAAATCCGTGGATTATAAAAAAGTAAAAGCTAAAAACAAAAATGCCTTCATTGTCGGCGCAGAAGTGGAAGGTATTCCAAAAAATGTTTTAACTCAGTGCGACGTTATCGCTGAAATTCCAATGCTAGGCAAAAAAGAATCTTTAAATGTTTCCGTGTCTCTCGGAATTGCTTTGTTTAGGATTCTAGAAGTCTAATAACCACTGTTTGACATTGCAATATATAGCGGTAAAATTAGGGTATTAAAAATAACCTATAAATTTATGGATGAAAAAGATATAGAAATTTTGGCGCAAAAAATAAAAGATGGAAAATCTACGCCAGAGGAAGAGCTTGTGTTGTTAAAATTCTTGAATCAAGGAGTAGAAGAAATGAGGTCGTTTATAAAACAAGTAATGCCTGAGAATAAATAATATGAAATTTGGATTTGAAAAACACGTGAAGACTCTGGAAGTTAAGCCAGTAGAAATAGAAAAGGAGTTAAGTGAAGAAGAGAAACAACAAAAATTTGAAGAAGAGTGTATTGCTGAGGCTGGTAAATTAAAAGTAAGCTTAGAAGAACTAAAAAAAGATATCGATGCCTTAGGTGGAGAGGAAAAATTTAAAGAGTATTTTGAGCAACCTACCATGTGGCAAGGTAAAAACGAAGATGGTTCTGACAAGGTTAAACAAAATGTTGCTGGTCATACCCAAAGTGGTTTAGAGCGAAGCATAGATATGAAATCAGATTTTATGACTACTGGAAAGTTGACCGCCCTTGTAGCTGGTATTACTATTATCCTGAATATGATAGATACAAATAATAATAATATTGATATTGACTACAATGGTATACGGGATGTGATAGCTTCTGTTAAAGAAGGTTCTGCAAATGCTGGGCATTATATACAAGGGTCAATGGTCTTGTTAATGGGGTCTCTGACTGCATTTCTTGGCAAGATGAGCTTGCAGGAAAGGTTTGAAAAAAGAAAACTTCAAAGAGAGAAAAAAATAAATGATTTAAAGTTTAAGATGACAGGTACCGAAGTTAAATAGAAATAAAAATACCCTGATATCAGGGTATTTTTATTTCTGACACGTTGGGCAAAAGATTGTGGTGCGGGTGTTAATCAGAGTTTTTTCTAATTTAGTTTTACATTTAGTACAAAGCTTACCGGCCTTGCCGTAGACTTTGTGTTCGCGGGCGTAATTGCCTTGTGAGTTATCTACTAATCTATATGTAGCGACAGATGATCCACCGACTTTGATGGCACGTTTCATAATACGGACGATGGCGTTTCTTAGTTTTTCTATTTCTGTTTTTGATAAACTAGACGCACTACGAGTAGGCAATATCCCAGCTTCAAATAAACTTTCATCCGCATAAATATTTCCGACGCCGGTTACAATGTCTTGATTTAGAAGAATAGTTTTAATTTTACCTTTCTTATTTTTTAAAGCTTCGGCGAAATATTTTACAGTGAAAGTTTTATCTAATGGTTCTACACCATAGAGTCGAAAGTGATTTTCTTTTTCAAATGCTTTTGTTGAAGGGTAGAAGAGCACATAACCAAACATGCGAGTGTCATTATAGTAGAGCATCCCATTTTCTAGAGTAAAAATAATATGAGTATGCTTATTAGGTAGAGTGCTCTCTGAGATTTCTATAGGATGCCCGCCTACGACAAGCTTCGGCGAGGCAAGCCCACCTAATACTTTCTTGCTTCTAGAATTTTGCTTGTATACAAATTGCCCAGTCATCTTCAAGTGTGCGATGATTACTTTGTCGTGCGATAGTTTAAAGATCAAGTTTTTTGCTCTTCGCTCTACAGCGATAAATTTCTCACCCTTTATACCGAGTTCAAAATCCTTTACCTTCTTATTAGAAGCTTTGCGTAGAGTGCCATTACCCGATACCAGTTTTGGTTTTCGTACTTCTACTTTCAAGACCTTTTGCCCCAAAATAGCTTTTTCAAGACCAATTCTTAAATTCTCTACTTCGGGTAATTCCGGCATATGGGGATTATAACATTTGTGCCTCTTTACCATATCAACTATAATTAGACATATGAAAAAACTAATAGCATCTCTAGTGGTTTTCGGTATCCTATTTACTAGCTCTCCTGCGCATGCTCTTACCTTGAGTGATCTTCAAAAAGAAGTTGAAAGTCTTAGACAAGAGATTGCATCGTTGAGGGCTATGATGCCTGGACAAGTATTGGGCGTCACTGCTTCAATCAGTTATTCATTAGGCATGAAATCTACTGATTTGATTAAATACCAACAAGCTCTTATTGATCAAAAATATCTCGCTTCAGGAAATGCTACTGGTGTCTTCGGTCCGCTGACATACTCTGCAGTTAAGAACTTTCAGACTGCTAAGGGGTTGAAAGCTGATGGAGTATTAGGTGCTCAAACTCAATCTTTATTAACTCCGATTTTAATTACTGAAGGGCAAGAGCCAATTTGTGTTCCTAATACATGGAAAGAGAAGGCAAAATTTACAGGCACACTGAGACATAGTGCGGTTGGTTTTGCTATTGGTACAAAAGGTTATATGGGGACAGGGTATCAAGCAGTTGATCAAAATGGAGGATTATATTTAAAAGACTTTTGGGAATGGAATCAAACTAACAATACATGGACTCAAAAAGCAGACTTTGGGGGTGTTCCTAGAAGTCTAGCTGTTGGATTTTCAATAAATGGTAAAGGCTACGTAGGCACTGGGGAATTTATAGACCATTATGTAAATGGTCAGACATATTCATATAAAGATTTTTGGGAATACAATCCCGTAAACAATACTTGGGCAAGGAAAGCAGATTTTGGTGGAGGAAATAGATATTTTGCAACAGGTTTTGAGATCAATGGTAAAGGCTATGTCGGAACTGGTTTAACTGATGGTGAAAGTGGAAACGGTAGTGATTTTTGGGAATACAATCCAAAGCTAGATATGTGGACTAAAAAAGCTGATTTTGCTGGAGGTGCCAGGTATGCACCGACAGGTTTTTCAATAAATGGTAAAGGTTATCTAGGTACTGGAGTAATAGGCAATGAATCTAAAAGTGATTTTTGGGAATATAATCCTGTTACTGATAAATGGATCAAGAAAGCTGATATTGGCGGGGGTGGTAAATCAGGTGGTAGGAGTTTTGTTGCAGATGGAATTGGTTATGTAGTTAATGGTGGAAGTGTAAAAAGTTTGTGGGCATATAATCCATCTACTAACACTTGGACCGAAAAGGCTAGCCCGCTTTATAAACTTTCTCTCGGCATTGCTTTCGGTATTGGTAAAAAAGGTTACTGGGGTCTAGGAAGTACGAGTTCCTACTTTGCTGAGTACTGCCCCGGACAAGCTAATTAAAAAGTTGTTAAAAAATAAAAAAAATCTAATAATTTTAGGGTTGATTGTAGTTGTTATACTTATTTTTTTAAATTTCAAAAGTAGACCCACTGTTGAAATTAACACATTCCAAAGTGAAAAAGGTTGGGGGTACGATATCATAGTTGATGGCGCACAATACATTCACCAGCCAAACATACCTGCATTGTCTGGGGACTTTGGATTTGATACAGAAATGCAAGCTAGGTCCGTTGCTAAGTTAGTGGTTAAAAAAATTCGGAAAAATATCTTGCCTCCTGGTGTTACACCAGAAGAAGTAAATATAGCTATAAGTAATTAATTATTTACGTCCTAATATTTTTAGAGCCTCACGGACTTTAGTATTGGTGTCTGTGTCTGCATCTATTTGCTTAAGTGCATCACGAGCCTCAACTTGAGAGTAGCCCAAAGATTTTAATGCTTCGAGGGCGTCGAGTTCTCCTTGGAGTGTACCTTCAGTTTCAGCTCCGACTTTATCTCGGAGTTCGAGTAGTATTTTTTCTGCAGTTTTTCTTCCAATACCAGAGATTTTTGTTAGGTATGCTAGATCACTTGAGCTGATAGCTTTGCGCAGGGTTTCAATCGAAGCGACGCCTAAAATTGCTAGTGCACCCTTTGGTCCAATACCAGAAACATTTAAAAGCATTAAGAAAAATTCTAATTCCCCATTATCTAAAAATCCATAAAGATCAAAACTATCTTCTCGAACATGAGTATGGATGAAAAAGAATGTTTCCTCTTCGGTTTTCAATTTCGAAAGAGTCTCAGGAGATATAGAAACTTTGTAACCGACTCCGCCAGTCTCTAAAATTACTGATTTTTCTCCCTTTGAAATTATTCTTCCTCTTAGGCTTCCAATCATATAGCAATAATAACATAACTTGCCCCGGACCAGGCGGGGCCACCGCTAGAACGGGACAAGTTTGTCTTTTTTAGAGTTTTCTGGTAGAGTACTTCTACATATGCCAATCACAAAATCAGCTAAAAAAGCCATCCGAGTTTCTTCTCGCAAGAAGGGTTATAACGATATTCTAAAGCGTAAAATGAAGGAGCTTATGAAAAAGATAGAAAAGACTGCTAAAGCGGACAAAAAAGAGGCGGAAAAAATCCTGTCATCTGCATTTGCAGCTATCGATAAGGCAGCAAAGCGAGGAGTTATCAAGAAGAACAACGCTTCTCGTAAAAAGTCTCGTTTATCTAAACTAATAAAATAATTGCTCATATGAGCCATCTTTTAGAATTTTATGGAACAGAATGTCCGCACTGTGTACGGATGCATGAACTCGTAGAAAAATTAGAACAGGAAGTTGGAATAAAGGTAGATACATATGAGGTTTGGCACAATAAAGAGAACGAAAAGAAGTTGCTAGAAATTGATAAAGATATGTGTGGGGGAGTTCCGTTTTTCTATAATGAAAAAACTAAAAAATTTATTTGTGGTGAGGCGTCTTATGAAATATTAAAAGCTTGGGCCCTCGGTGAGCCATTTACCCAAGAAGAATAAAAATCATGAAATAAAAAATCCCCAGACGGGGATTTTTTATTTCAGAACTTGCTTTAGAAAATCTTCTAGTTCTTTACCTTGAATTTCTCTAAATTGGTTTGATTTTAAGTTGCCAAGTTTGATATTTATCACTCGAGTCCTTTTTAGTTCTACGATTTCTTGAAATAGAGCCGAGCACATCCGACGGATTTGGTGCTTCTTGCCTTCGGTTAGAATTATTTTGAAAGTGAAGTCGTTGATGATTTGTACCTTACAAGGTTTTGTAATATATCCTTCAATATCAACACCACGCTCCATTTTTTCTTTAAAACTACTGCGCAGTTTGTTAGAAGTTTTGACTGTATATTCTTTTTCGTGAGCCTTATCTGGACTCAGTAAATTTTCGGTAATTCTTCCGTCGTTAGTTAGTATGATAAGTCCATGAGAATTTTTATCGAGTCTTCCAAGAGGGAAGACATCGTCACCTAGTTTTAGTTTTTGTATTTTATCTTTTATATCTTGCTCTTCGACTTCTAATTTTTTATTAGCCGAGTGAGTAACCACATCCACTGGTTTGTTGTAGGCGTAGTATTTGTATTGTTTGGGATTTTTGTCTCGTATTTCTACTTTGTCAGATTCTGCCACCTTACTACCTAGCACTGCAAGTTTGCCGTTGATAAAGACTTTTTTTTCAGTTACCAAGACATCAGCGCTTCGACGGGTTGCGAGTTTTTTTAGAGAAAGATATTTGTTTATCCGCATCGGGTAAGTATTTTCCATAGGTGCCCTCACCAGGAATCGAACCTGGATCGCAAACTCCGCAAGCTCGCATTCTATCCATTAAACTATGAGGGCGCAGAGGTTATTCTACATTAAAAACCCAAAAAGTCCATTACTTTTTCAGTAGCATGTTCTTTCATTTCTTCTTCTAGTACACCATGGGCAAGCATGATTTCTCTAACTTCTTGTCCCAAGTATGTGCCCACTGGCACTTGGATGATAGGCATAAATAATCTTTGAGATTGAATAAAGAGATGGGGTTGTTCACCTTGGCGTACCCAGAAGGATTTGATGGCTTCATATGGGTAGAGACGATCTCTAATTTTCAAACCTTTTTCGTTTATTTCGTAGTTTACTGTTTCCGGCTTTTTAATTGCAAATATTGCCATTAAAATCCCTCCCAAGATGAGGACAATTGCAAAAAAGTAATTTTTAAATATCACTGAGGTGATAGATCCAGCTACTACTACCACACCAAGAGCCCAAAACCAGTCCAGAGTTTGCTCTTTGTGTTCGTATTCTGGTGCTGACCAACTCAAATTTTTAGTTTCATTCACTCATGAATTATATCAGAGAGTTTATACCCATGTCTAATTGATTTTAGGCTTTGTATGTAAAGACTTGTATACTATAATATATGCATGGTTGAGGACATTTCGTTCCAACACTTTTTAAAGAATAAAAAGAATTTTTTAGTTATTTTTCTAATTACTTTCCAGGTAATTTTTTCTGCGTTTCCAGGAGGATTCCAAACTGCTTTGGCTGCTGCTGGTTCTCCGCAAATTATTAGTCACCAAGGGCGATTACTTGACGCATCTGGGAACTTGCTTGGCGGCGCATCCGGCACAAATTATTGTTTCCGTTTTTCTTTCTATGATGATACAACTCCGGGTGGAGGTGATGTAAAGTTGTGGCCGGCTGGTACGCCATCGAAAATGACGGTGAATGTAAAGAATGGAATTTTCAATGTCGGTATCGGCGATACTAGTCTCGGTGGGGATACCCTAGATTATGATTTTGAAACAACTGATGAAACTTATTTAAATATTGAAGTTGCTGAATCTGTGGCTGGATCCTGTGCCAGTGTGTCTTCTTTCGAAACTCTTTCTCCTAGGCAGAGAATTAATTCCCAGGGGTATGCAATAAATGCTAATACTTTGCGAGGGTTTACCCCTTCTCAAACTCCAGTTGCAAATCAGATTCCTGTCTTGGATGGTAGTGGAGATTTGAGTTTGGCTGGGATCGTAGATGCTGGAGGTCTTACCATAGGCGGGGATGCCTTCACTGATTTTACTGGAGATGGTCTTTCAATCTCTGCTGGTGTTTTAAATGTTAATTTAACTACTTCTGGAAATACTGGCTCAACTAGCTCTAATTCTGGTCTTGAAGTTGGTTCTGGTGGAATTACTTTACTTAAAGGTTGTGCTGATAATGAAATTTTAAAATACACTGATGCTGGTGGATGGGCCTGTGCTGCGGATTCTGCGGGTGGTGGGGGAGGAACACTTGATGATGCTTATAACAATGGTTCATCAATTACAGTTGATGCATCTGATATTCTTTTTAATTTAAATAATTCAACTAATGATTATAAATTTACGATTGATAATACTAGTGCTGGAGCTATCGATGATGGTTTAGTTATCCAAACTACAGGTGGCGGAGCAGTGATCACTGACGCGATTGATGTTTCAGATGTTGATATCGTAAATGCGATAAATGTTGGAGCAAATGATATTGTCGGTACTACTGGTTTAATTGATTTTACAAATTTTGATGTCGATGCATCAGGCAATGTTCTTTCTGCTGGAAATGTTACCGCCACCACCTTCATCGGAGGACTCACAGGTAACGTCACTGGTAATGCTGATACAGCCACAGCTCTCGCTGCTAACCCAACAGATTGCGGAGCGAATACTTTTGCAACCACCATCGCAGCTAACGGCAACCTAACTTGCGCCTCACTAACTGACGCCGATGTACCAAACAATATCACTGTTGATTTAGCTACTCTTGCTTCTACAGTTACTGTTGTAGATTCTACTGACTCAACTTCATTTGTCGGTATATATGATTCTGCAACTGGCTCACTGGCACCTAAGACTGATGGCGCACTGCTGTACAACGCAACTACTGGTGCTCTAACTGCAACTTCCTTTGTCGGAACACTCACTGGTTCTGCGACTGATTTAGTTTGTACGGATTGTATCAATGCTACAGAAATCGAAGACATATATGTCTTCAACACAGGTGACACCATCACCGGTGGACTAACTATCAACGACAATGACGGTGCCGGCACCACACTTCTCACAATTGGTGATGCTAACGATCCAGACTCTGTACAAATCTATGGAGACTTAACTGTTTCTGGTGGAGATCTAACACTTGGTTCTACCTCCATACTCTCAGGCGGTGACACCACATCTCTAAACAATATTGATGCTATCAATGCTACAACTGAAGCCACATTTGAACTTGCTCTTGATCTAGCTGGTGATGTCTCAAGTACCGGACTAACTGGTATTGATTTAGATGAACTTGCAGTTGAAGCAGAACTCGAAGGGGTCATCGATCTTGCTGATCTTCAAGGCGCAGTTACTGATGCTCAAGTTCCAGATACAATCACCATCAATTCTTCTACTGCTGTCACCTTCGCTGACGCCGGGGGAGACACAACAACATTTGTTGCTCTCGGAACTTCTGCAACTGGATCACTTTCTCCTGCAACTGACGCTGGACTAACATACAATGCAACCACTAATGCACTTACCGCCACCACCTTCATCGGAGGACTCACAGGTAACGTCACTGGTAATGCTGA
>CAYMIC010000014.1:11804-13088 GCA_964390615.1 uncultured Candidatus Saccharibacteria bacterium
CCTTTGTCGGAACACTCACTGGTTCTGCGACTGATTTAGTTTGTACGGATTGTATTGGCCCAACTGAAATCACTGATCTAACACTAGGTACTGATACAGCCGGAAATTATGTTGCAAGTATTACTGCTGGAAATGGTCTTACAGGTGATGTTTCTTCAGAAGGGTCTACTCCTACGATTGCAGTTGTTTCTGGAAATGGAGGTATTATTGCCAATGTTGATGATATCACTCTAACAGTTGCGCCAAGTGCTAACGGTCTTTCCTCTACAACTTCATCAGGGTCTGGTATGGAAATTCTTTCTACTGGAATTGCACTTCTTCAAGGTTGTGCGAATAATGAAATATTGAAATGGAATGAAACCACAGATGTTTGGAGTTGTTCTACAGATTCTACTACTGTTGTTGATGCTGACTATGGTGATGTAACAATCTCAGGATCAGGGTCTGTGTTTACGATAGATCCGGATTCCGTTGCTCTTGGTACAGACACTACTGGGAATTATGTAAAATCTGTAACAACTTCTGTTCTTACAGGTCTTACTGGAGGTAATGTTGCAGGAGAAGGAACAGATTCTGCTCTTGCTTTTGATTACTCGCAAGCTCTCTCTGGTGACCCAGCTCTAGCTGCTAATGCTGGAGTCTTCGGAACATCAGGATTAGTCTTTGAAGGTTCTGCTGCTAATACATTTGAAACATTCCTTGCAATTACAAATCCTACTGCTGATCGAACTGTTACATTTGCTGATCGTTCTGGTACGATTAGTTTATCTGGAGATACATTTACTGACGATGTTACAGGAACACTAGATTCAGATGGTTCAACGTCTCTTACAATTTCGTCTGGAGCAGTAGATATTTCTATGCTCTCTGCTACCGGTACACCGGATTCTACTACATTCTTACGAGGAGATAATACTTGGGCAGTACCATCAGGTTCAGGTGATGTTTCTAAAGTTGGCACTCCTCTCGACAATCAAATTGGAGTTTGGACTGGAGATGGCACAATTGAAGGTGATACTGCTTTTACTTTTAACACCACATCAGACACTTTCACAATTGGAGCTTCTGGTAACTTTAATTTTGGAGCAGTTAATATTTTAGCTGACTCTGCTGGAACTACTACACTTTCTAATATCGATGCAATTGATGGAACCACTGAATCCACTCTAGAAGCTGCTCTTGATCTGGGTGGTGATGCATCCGGAACACTTTCTGCGTTAGTCATCGCTGACGATTCTCACAATCACACCACTACAACAATTTCAGGATTAGATATTTCAGATG
>CAYMIC010000015.1:0-9620 GCA_964390615.1 uncultured Candidatus Saccharibacteria bacterium
CTTCACTCCCCGCTCTCCTACTAAAGTGTCATAACCTTGAGGTAAATCTTTGATAAATTCATGAGCATGCGACTTTTTAGCAGCTTCTTGGATACTTTCTCTGGTAGCATCAGGCTTTGAATACCCTATATTTTCAGTAATAGAGCGATGAAATAAAATTGGGTCTTGTGGTACGTAAGAAATTATTGAATGTAAATCGTCTTGGGTAATATTCCGAATATCCTGATCATCAATGGTGATATTACCTTTTTTAACATCCACAAAACGCAACAACATCTTTGTGATCGTACTCTTACCTGAACCAGAATGACCAACAAGGCCTATCTTTTCTCCAGCTTTTATTTGCAAAGAAAAATTTTCAAACACATCTAGATTTTCTACATACTCGAAAGATATATTGTGAAAATTAATTGCCCCCGATTTTGCCCTTAATTTTTCTGGCTTTACAGGATCTTGTATTTCTGGAATTTTCTCAAATATATCCATAGCTTCATTCATTTCCGAAAGAGATTCCATAAAACCCATCAAGGCATCATCCAAATCCCACAATCTACTTATAACTGTAAGCATATACGTCTGAATCAAGACGAAGGTTCCTGTAGTTATATCACCAGCAAGCCAAACTTTTATAGTAAAAAACAAAACTAATATTTGCGCAGAAACCATCAAAATACCCTTCACTCCTCGGTGAATATTAGCTATATTCCAGTTTCTACTTCTATGGTATGCTTCTTCATCAGTGAGCTCCCTAAATGAATTGATCTCATAATTTCTAGCTGAAAAAACTTTTAAAGCAAAAATATTAGTGAAAACATCTGCCAATCTGCCACCCACCTTTGAATCAGCCTTAGATGCTAATAAATCATATTTAAATTTTCTTTTCGCCAAAACAATAACCACTAATAAATACAAAATAACCCAACCCAGTAAAATAAAAGACAATGTATTTGCCTCCCTATACAAAAACAGTAATGCAAAAAATATAATAATAAAAGTATTCCAAAAGTTGAAATAAAAAGTATTTGATATGTTCCTAAATCCGGATGTAAAACGCTTAGACTTAGAAACCAAACTACCTGTAAAATTATCAGAAAAGAAATTATAGGATTGTGATGTGATTTTCTTAAAGGAATAATTTGAAAGCTCTCTCAGCATATGGTTTTTTAAATATGTGTGAGTCCAAGTAGCTAAACGATTAAATGTAAAAACACCCACGAGAGTAAGGGTTGTAAGCCAAAAGAAATGCATTATAGAAAATAATGACAATTTACGATCCACCATCATCGGATCAGAAATTATATCGATAATTTTTTTGAGATAAAATGACTTTAGAACAAAGTCTAAAAACATCGCTAAGGCAAAAAATAGCAAGGTCGCAACGACCCACCATTTATACCCTTTTAGTATAGGTCCAACATGTCGAAAAAATTTTTTCATAAATATATAGTTTATTCCTCGTCCTCCCCTGTTTCTCCACTCTCAATAGCAGCGATGATATCTTCGATTCCCCCTTCCATTATTTTCGGTAAATTATGCCAAGACTTTTTGATTCGGTGATCAGTCATACGGTCTTGTGGAAAATTATAAGTACGGATTTTTTCAGATCGGTCGCCAGTACCAATTTGCCCCTTACGCTCACCAGCGTACTTTTTAGCTTCTTCTTCCTCCTTCATAGCGGCGAGCTTAGCAGTCAAAATAGAAAGCGCTCGTTCACGGTTTGCAACCTGACTGCGTTGATTTGTAGAACGCACATCGATTCCAGTCGGCTTATGAATTAAACGCACCGCAGTTTCAACTTTGTTTACATTTTGCCCACCCTTGCCTCCAGATCGAGAATATTCCATTTCCAAGTCTGCTGGGTTAATTTCAAACTTCACGCTCTTTTTGATAGGTAGCACAGCGACAGACGCTGTAGAAGTGTGCACTCGGCCATTCTTTTCAGTGGCTGGGATTCTTTGCACTCGGTGTACCCCAGTCTCGTATCGGAGTTTGCGATACACATCTTGACCCTTTATCTCAAAACTCGCTTCCTTGTAGCCGCTGATATCATTTTTAGACTCATAATCAACCTTCCAGTCCCAGCCCATAGCCTCGGCATATCGCTCATACATATGAGCGAGTTCCCAAGCAAAGAGTGACGCCTCATCACCACCCGCACCAGCCCGGACTTCGAGCACTGCTTCATTTGGAAATTCATCAGCTTCTTTTTCTTTATCTAAAATATCTTGGAGTTGTTGTTCGATGACTTCTCGTTGTTCTTGAATATACTTTAATTCTTTAGCAGCAAGTTCATGCAGTGTTTCATCAGAATCAAGCATCTCACGAACTTCTTTTTCTTCCCTGTCCAATCGTTCAAGCTCACCTGCTTGATAGCTAGTGTTGTGGTTCTTTTTTAGTTCTTCGATGTTGAAGTTCATAAAAAGCAGAAGCTCCTTCGGATTTTTTACTCCGAGGGTCCCACCCAGTAATCTGGGAAGGGCGCAGGAGAAAAAATATGAAGGAGCTTCGTATTCTAGTTATTTCTTTACTTTAGTAACAGTTGCAGCTCGGCGCTTGTTGAATCGGTCTACCCGTCCAGCAGTGTCCATGATCTTTTCGTTACCAGTATAGAATGGGTGACAGTTTGAGCAGATTTCCATCTTGATTTCTGGCATAGTTGAGCCTATTTCGTATACAGCTCCGCAGGCACAAGTTGCCTTGGTCTTAATATCATATGTTGGGTGTGTGTTCTTTTTCATGAGTATGTATAGTAGCACGCTACTGATTATAAAGCAAATCTATATCGGCTTGGATTTTAGCCACTCGGCCCATGACCTGATCGCCATAAAAAGCGTTACCCGGCTTGGCCCAATTGCCTCCTGCAAAGTATTTCAAGGCTGCAGTACGCTCTGCGGTGTATCCTCCACCACTCGCACCATTATCTGAAAGCAAGAAAGAAGAGGCCATGATTGCATCTTGAGGATTCCAAGGATCAGGGACAGTTTTTCCAAGAGCATTAGCAACACGAGACTTCATCAAATTCCAAGTAGAAGGAATAAATTGTGCTGGACCCATAGCACCACCATAACCACCAGATGCTAGAGGACAAGAGACACGAGTAGTTAGAGGATCTCTACCGACGGAAGTCACGATAGTTTGCAAGAGTGGCAAGTCTCGAGTCGGATGAATTCCATTTGCAAATATAGTACCGGAGTTTACACCCTTAGTCTCTCCAGTTGAAAGATTTGTGATCACACAGGAGCCGACATTGGCACCTAAGTTGGATTCTTGTTGTAAAATTGCTAACACAAAGGCTGGGCGCACGCCTGTTTTCTTTTGTGCTGCTTCAGCATAAGTCAAAGCAGTACCGAAAGGAATAGCTGCAGAGTCCCGAAGTGGAAACAGAGCTGAACGAATCTTGTCGGCCTTGGCCTTCTTCTCCGCGGCCAGCTGTTTATACTCAGCTTCTTTGTTTTTTGATAAAGCTAGTAGCTGTTTTTTCTCAGCCTCACTTTGGCTAGTTTTCTTTTGAGCTGATTCTAGGTCTGCCTTGGCATCTGCTTCAGCATTTTGTTTCTTTTCTAGATCCTGCTTTTGGGTTTCAGTTTCAGTTTTTATGCCTCTGATTTCATCAACTGAAATTTTTACAGCCTGTTTGATAGAAGCGTAAGACTCTAAGTCCGAATAAAAATCTGAGAGAGTTGAATCTGAAAGTATTAAATGAACGAAACTTTCATTGTCGAAATCATTTGTATTTCTAAGAAGTTGCGCAATAGAAGCATGTTGCTTTTCTATCTTTTCTGACAATTTGCTGATAGTAGCTACTTTTTCTTTGATAGCTACCTTTAGTTGAGCAATAGCCAAAGCTCGAGCTTTCACTTTAGTCTGCAGAGCTTTGATTTGGCTATTGAGATAGGCTACATCGCCTTGGAGAGTTCCGGTATTTTTCTGTTGAATCTTTTGTTTTTCTAAAAGCTCGGCTAGTTCAGCCTCAATCTGAGCTAATTCTTGTTTACAAATATTTTTATCCGCTTCGCTAGATTCAGGAGAAATTAAAAGACAATTCGGTGCTGCAAAAACTACACTTTTTGATGCAACAAATATAAATAGAAATATAAAAATACTTGTGATAACCTTTCGGACCATACAAGTATTATAGCACAATTATTCTTTTGAGTCAGTGGCAGCTTCTCCTTCTTCCTCTTTCTTGCCCTTCTTTTCTACTTCGATAGCAGATAGATCAACTGGAACAGTTTCTTCTATGACTTCTTCCTTTTGTTCAATGACAGAAGCGACAACTTCAGTAGGTTCTAGAGTCACAACAACGCCAGCTGGAAGTTTTATGTCAGCTACAGTTATCTGACTAGATGTATCCACCAAAGTAGAAATATCCGCAACTAAATTATGAGGTAGATCTTTTGGTAGAGCTTCAACTTCGATTTCGTGCATAACTTTAACCAAGTTTCCAATACCTGACTTTACAGCTGGAGATACGCCTTCGAACTCGATAGGTATATTGACCTTGATTTTCTTGTTCATGTCGATAGCTAGGAAGTCGACATGGATAGGTTCATCGTTTACTGGGTGAGTCTGAACATCATGAATCAAAACATCCACCTTCTTGCCATCCACAGTTAGCTCTACAGCAGAAGACTCTCCTGCTTTGTGCCAGACTTTTTTGAATTCAATATTAGAAATAGAGATAGGAGTCGTAGGATTTGCCATACCGTAAAAAACAGCTGGTACTTGCCCTGCCTTTCGAAGAGCTTCCAAATTATCCTTTAAATCTCGGGTTTTAGCTTTAATTGCAAACATGAGTACCATTATATAGAAAAAACTTTAAAATGCAACTAATTAAGTGGTTTTTGAGTTATTAAGCTTTTTATAGGTATTAGATATCACAGTTTTAGTGTTTTTAGGCACCTCTATATTACTGATATAGTTATCGAATTCCTCTCCACCAATAACGCTCTCAATGATAGTGTTTTTCAAATTATTACTATCTGGGCCATTCTGATTTGCAACTAAAAAATAGTCAGAAACTATTAAAAATTCAATTTTTGTAATAATATCTCGAGCTCTCTTTTCATCCAGAAAAGTTATAAGTTCTTTTTCTAAATCTTGAGTTAAGTTATAAATAATTTCCAAATCACCCATTTCTTTATCTGAAAGGGGTTGGTCACCTAGAACCTTTCCAGCAATATCATTAATAACAAAATGAGTTTCAGGCTTAGTGGTCGGAATTTTTTCAATTCCCTCCTGATCTTTTTTGTATTGTTCAAAATTTGGTTGTTTCATTATTTTATACGTTTACTAACTCTTCTTGATTCACGTTTCTTTTTACCCCTTTATTTTGCAATAATTTTTCCATATTTTTATTAAAGTGATTTAACAGAATTTGTGCTTTGTGAGTAATCATTTCTTCGGATGCACCCTGCACATAATAATATCCATCTCGAAACTCACCACCTCTTTCAAATATAGATTCTTGAGGCTTGCCATCAACTATTCCACCATAGTTTTCTTTTTTCATAGTATTTAAAACTGCACCAGCATTTACTGGACTATTAAAATCTCCCGCTGGGGGTTTTAGGAAAACATCATTGATTTTAGCAAGCGTATTCACAAATTGTAATTTTTGAGACTCAAAAAGATCTATAATATTAATCTTAAGTTTATCCTTAAACTCTTGAGATTTTAGTTCCGTTTGATCGATGCGTTTTCTATTTTGAACTACATTAATATAATCAGTATGGTCTATATATTCACCATCTTTATTTACAAATGATCCGTTAAACTCACTATCAACAAAAGACTTATTGTGTTCACCAACAGCATCGACAGTAGATCTTTTTAACTTAAACCATTCGTATACAATATCTCTGTCTTGATCTGATTCAAAATCTGTACTAAGCGAATTAGTATCCTTCAACATTTTTTCAAAGTCTTGAGCTGTATTTGGCACTTGTCCCAACTGTGTAATCCCAGACAGATACTTATTTGAAAGCTGTATTGCGATACCTGCATGGTGAGCAGTAATGATAGATTTTTCAAACTGCTCCACACTGTCTGTGGCCATACCCTTTATTTCACAACGTATTCCGCCTTGTTTTACATTACTAAAATCATGCAGCCCCTTTTCATGAATACCTTTTGCCAATCGTACTTCCTTACCTGCGTTAATTCCTGTCAATTGAGACATAGTCATAGTGTTATGTAAGAAAAACATATCGCTATCTACCTGAAGTCCAGTATCTCCACCTAAGGACAGATGGTATCCTCGTGGAGCTTTCGTATATCTTTCGAAATTTAAATCTAGCAATCCAGCGTCTTGCATAAGTTTAATTTCAGCCATAATCATATATGGATTATAATTTGGCCTGGTCGCAATTTCATGAATTCCTCCTGTACCTTTTCCTATGTTTGCACTTTCACTTATATACTCTATATCTGTTTTATATCCTAAAAGACTTCCTTTTTGATATTCCTCGGCGACAGAATTAGTTACTTCATATTCAATACCCATAGAAACTTTTGCTCCATCTGGAATTGTATCTGGATCGTATTTATTTAATACTTCTTCAATCTTTTCCATCTTTTGTTTAAAATTTTCTGGATTTTCAGTACCATATGCGGAAATCGCTAATGCAATTAGATCCTTCCCTTTTGTTCCATATTGATTCTCAAATTTATTTAAGGTCTCTTTAATTTCAAGTGGTAACTTTTCTCTTTTCTCACTAACCCAAAAAGATTCTTGAATATTTTTTAAGGATTTTTCTTTTACCTCTTTATTTTCACCCAGATCTCTGTTTCTTATTCTTTGAAAAATCAAATCATGTATTGTTAAATTACCTGGTACATGATCCTTAAGAAATGGAAAGTTTTTAGAAAGATTCAAAGCTTCATATATTCTAGACTTTTCTATTTCATCTTGAAATGTCTCTAAAATCTTATCTTGAAACTCTTTTACCTCAATCGCATCTTCTCCAATTTCATTGATTTGCAAAAAAGTAACAAAACTTCTGGAGTCTCTGGACGCCGCAATTGGAATAGCATCGTAGATTGCTTTTTTATATTCTTCTTGTGTTAACCCAACTTTTTCAGCAAGAAATTCGTTATCATTTTTAGTATAACTGGTAAAAGTAGCTAGTGAGCTTCTTGTTGTAATTGCACTTTTTATTTCTAACTTAAATTCTTCAGTACGAAATACTTCATCTGGAATCTCTAAATATTCCTGCAACAGAATAAAATACCTATCACTTGACCCTACTATAGACGAAGTTTTTTTTATAAGCCCTTCTAGTGCACTTTCTTGTAATTCCTTAGTATTTTTTTCTTTATCGTTAATATTTAACTTTTCAATAACATTACTAAAATCATACATATTTCCTTCCTTTAGATATAGAGCAAATAACTTGGATTCAATTTCGGATTTTTGTTTTTCATCGAGAGAAGTAGCTCTATTTATATAATCCACAACATCGTCCATTCTATTTTTGTATAAGTCTTCTGATTTGTATATTGATTCAAAATCAACTTCTTTAAACTTATCAATATTTTCAAGAGCAAAAATACCATAACCATGTTGTGATAGTTTTTGAAATACCTCTTTATCATACTTACTAACATTAGCATTTTTTAAAATTTCACTGATTGGATAATATCTACCTTTCTCACCACGTTTTTCGTCTTCAGCCAAAGCTATTAAAAGAGATTTCGGAATTTCTTCACACGCTCCATACCTACCAATGTAATGACTGTCACTTGAAGAAATTAAACTCTCGCGATATGGTGTTTTCATAAGTGCATCAATGTCTGATTCAGAAAGTTTCCATTCATCACCATAATTAACGAGGTAATTTCTAAGCATAGAGACATCCATTTCTTCTGGCTTATTATCATGCCTAAGATATTTTTCTATGTCCGACAAATCAAACTCAGCAAGTAAAACTATTTTTGATTTCTTAATAAGTTCTTCGTCCATTTCTTTTCTTTTCTCGTAATCGTGGGCATCTTCTAAAACTTTCCGAACTTTCAAATCAAGTAACTTTTTAATTTCTTCAGTTGTCTTTGCTGGGTCTTGAAGCATGATTCCTTGAGACATCTGCATTTTCTTTACATCATCCATCAAACTATTCATGATTTGTTCTTCGTACTCTTCTAAAGATACACCGTCCGGTTTAAGAATCTCCAAAATAGGTAAAACTTCTGCTTGATACGTCTGTTCAGCTTTATCCGCCGGGCTTTCTTTCCCTTCTAAGGTTTCAGCCTTTAATTCATCCGCTTGCTTATTTAGTTCACCTAACTTCTCATCTAGCTGTAACTCATTTTTTACTTCTACTACGTCACCCTGATTTTCTAAATTCACAGACTGCTCAATCTGTTCTACTTTTTTATCTTCATTTTTAAAATCTGATACGCTAGCTTCTACTTCATTCCTTAGAGATTCCTCGGTGACTGAAACTACCTCGACTTTTTCAGGTGTTTCGGGCTTTTTTTCTTCAGTTTTACCAGTCACTTTGTCCCAGAGTTTCATGGCTTTATTCTAACAGTTTTTTCTTTATTTCGAGAGCCTTCTTTTCTTCTAACTTATTTCGAAAACTTTTCAAAAGGTCTTTTTTAGACTTCTTAAGTGCGTCCATTTTATTTCGAAAATTAATCTGACGCAACTTTAGTTCGTTAGTATCTGCAGACATTTAAGATTTAGAAACTATTTTAGGTTCTTTGATAATATGATTCTTGATATATTCTTTAGTTCCCATGCCTCCGGGGATAGCTATCTTTTTACCAGGATTTAAAATATTTTTTGGATCAAAAATAGTCTTAATATCTTTAAAAATCTGCATAATATGCTCTCCATACATCTTTGGTAAGTATGGTGTTCGGATTATTCCATCGTTGTGTTCTGCAGTAATAGACCCGTGATAACGGAGAACGAGATCATAAACTTTATCAGAAAGCTCGGTGATTATAGTAGTAGTATCATCGCGCTTAAAATCCATAAGTGGAATGATGTGAAAATTTCCATCACCAGCGTGCCCTGCCAAAGTGTATGTAATTTCGTACTGCCCCAAGATGGTATTTAACTCTGGTAAAAACTTTGGTAAAAATTCTGGACGAACAATTATGTCATCAATAAATGGTGCTGTGTGTTTACCTGCGACATGTTTACGAAGAAGAGCAAAACTCTCACGACGAATATCCCAATACTTTCCAGCCTCAGCTTCACTTCTAGTGATATGGGTTTCTAGTTTAAAATGTTTTATTTTTTCTTTTAACTCCACACATTTTTTATTTACCTCTTCTTGGTTGCTCCCGGAAAATTCGGCAAGTAAAATCAACTTAGGAAATCCTCCTCGGATCATCATGAAAAGTTCAGGAAGAAAAGACCACATGAACTTGATCATGCCAATAAAGCCTTTATTTTTAAGGAAATCTGGAAAAAAACGAACGGCTAGCTTCATGGTCTTATCGTCATAAGTCTCTAAAGTTTCTGGTTTTAATTCCAAAATCTCATCCACTAATCTTCCCAATGGAGCCATGTCGTTCATGAATATAGCCACGAGTTTGGAATATTTTGGATTAGGCACAAGCTTAAAAGTTATCTCAGTAACGATACCCAATGTCCCCTGAGAACCCAC
>CAYMIC010000015.1:9720-12831 GCA_964390615.1 uncultured Candidatus Saccharibacteria bacterium
GCACAAGCTTAAAAGTTATCTCAGTAACGATACCCAATGTCCCCTGAGAACCCACCAATAATTTATTTAAATCAAATGTCGTCCCGTTCAAGACATTCCAAATATAATAACCAGCAGAATTTTTATGAACTTTTGGTTTGGCATTTTTTATCTCCTGCTCATTCTCATCAATTAACTCATAGATTTTTGAATAGATTTCGCCATTTTTAGAAATTTCACTGATTGAAATAGGTTTGACTACCCTCTCTTCCCCATCTGTGAAAACTATTTTTGCTTCCAAGATATAATCTTCAGTTTTTCCATACTTTAAAGTTTTTTCTCCAGCAGAATTGTTGCCAAACATACCACCAACAGCATTTATGCTTTTGGACGCTGTGTAGCAAGGCAAAAGCATCCCCTTTTCTAGAGTTAGCTTTTCAAAATCTCGGTAAAACATTCCTGGCTGTACGGTAATGGAATCAAAGGATAAAATATCCTGACTGGTGACAGAAGTGTTTTTTATCTTTTGATTCCAGCCAATAAATTTATTCATGTGTCGAGTAAAGTCCATGATAATAGATTCACCGATGGCTCCACCTGACATGTCTGTGCCCGCACAACGGCAAGTAATAGAGAGCTCAGGGCGAGTAGACTTGTTTTCACTCACCCATTTCACTAATGCCTTCACGTCTTCCGAATCTTTTGGAAAAACTACCAACTGCGGTCGAATATCAAAAATACTAGCATCTCGCGAATAATGTTTGAGAGTCTCCTCCCCATCCTCAACTTCCCCCTTAAAAAATTTTAATATTTCCTCTTTCATTAAGAAATATTATTAAAAAGTTTTAATCTCGCTTCAACTATTTTTTCAATTGCTTCTACCGCACCTGCAGAAATTTTTGCTGGAGCGATCTCGGTTGGGTTTTCGGTTATAAATTTTTGGATGGCGTCTTTCCAAGCTAAACGAATCTCAGAGTTTATGTGAACGATTGATATTCCAGCCTTGATTGCGTTAGTAAAATCCTCATCCCGGAGCCCAGAGCCTCCATGGAGCACTAGGGGCACGCCTGCGATGTTTCTAATCTCTCCGACGAGCACAGAATCAATATGAGGCTTTCCAGACTTAATAAGGCCGTGAATTGAGCCTACAGATGGAGCAAGTAAATCGATACCCGTAGCATCCACAAAAGCCTTGGCTTCTTCGGGTTTAGTTAAAATTCCTGCACCTTCTGGAATCTCATCTTTGATATTGGACCCAGAACCGATGTAGCCAATTTCAGCTTCGACTAGCACTTCTCGTCCGGAGTTTTTTGCATATTCTACACATTTTTTCGTTAGTGCTACATTTTCTTCGAAAGGCAATTTAGCTGCATCGATAATCACCGCATCAAAACCTGCATCAATACATTCTTTAACTCGCTCAAAACTGCCATGATGATCGGCATTTAAAAATATCGGATACTGATCTCGCTCTCGGATCATTTTAACTAGTGCCACAGCTTCATCTCGGCCGACAAATTCTTCTTCACCTTCAGATACACCAATAATTACAGGAACACCCAGCTTCTTGGCAGCGCCATAAATAGCATGTAAAGCTTCTAAGTTTGAAATATTAAAGTGACCAATAGCTACCTTTCTTTCCTCTGCATCATTGATGCATTCTCTCAGTGTTCTCATGGTTTTCATGCACTTATTGTAACATTTCTTTAAGTAGTTTTATAACCACTTGTGGATTCGCGGAGCCATTTGATTCTTTGATAACCTTACCAACGAGAGACATGATGGCGTTTTCTTTACCTCCCTTGTAAGTTGCAACCACTTCAGGATTTTCAGATATTATTTTTTCCACAATAGCTTTAAGCGCTCCTTCATCATTACTCTGTAAGATATTCTTTTCTGTGGCAATTTTAAGTGGACTTTCATCAGCAAGCACAATCATCGCCAAGATATCTTTCGCGCCACGTGAAGAAATCTTACCTTCACTAACTAAATTTATAAGCTCAGAGAAATTTTCAGCACTTGGACATCGGATGTCCGAGTTAGCTTTCTTTAAACCAATATAGTCTGAGGTGACGTAATTCGAAGCAGTTTTAATTTTATTTGCATCCTTTAGTATATTTGCCACACTTTCAAACCAACTAGCTAGCACTGGGTCATTTATATAAACCTCAATATCTTCATCTTTAATTCCAAAATCATTTTTATATCGAGCACGCTTGGCGACAGGAGTTTCTGGGAGAACGCTTCTCATTTTATCAAGGTCAAAAGCTTGATGAAGATACATCTTTGGTAAATCCGGATCAGGGAAATACCGATAGTCAGCACTCCCTTCTTTTTTGCGCTGTGAAGTTGTCTTTTGCTTCGCATCATCCCAACCTCGAGTTTCTTTCACTATTTCATCAGCCTTTCCTTCTTCAATCAATGCAATCATCCGCTCGTATTCGTATTTGATCGCCCGCTCTACAGTTTTAAAAGAATTCAAGTTTTTTACTTCCACATAAGCAGGACTGAGTTTTCCTTTCTCAGTCGAAACAGAGACATTGGCTTCAACTCGAAACTCCCCTTTCTCCATGTTTGCTTCGGACACTCCCAAGTACCACAGAAGCAATTGATATTCTTTGGCAAAATTTGAAGCAACTTTTGAGGCCTCTTCCGGGTCTTCAAAGGTATGCGGTTCAGTAACCAACTCCATCAATGGCACACCAGCACGATTGAAATCGATTAATGAGTACCCACCATCTTTATCAAAATGTTTATTGTTGCCTGTATCTTCTTCTAGGTGTATGCGTGTGATACCCATATCCGCCAAACTACCACCGGAGACTATTGGATATTTAAATTGAGAAATCTGATAACCTTTTGGAATATCAGGATAAAAATAATTCTTGCGGTCAAATTCAGAAAAGTCAGCAATAGTTGAGCCCAGCGAAAGTCCGACTTTGATCACACTCTCTATGGCCTTTTTATTAGCTACAGGCAAAGCCCCTGGATGCGCCATGCACACAGGACAAATGTTAGTATTTGGTTTTTCTTCGTCAGGATTGTTCGCACAAGCGCAAAACATCTTGGTTGCCGTATTAAGCTCCGCATGTATTTCTAGCCCCACTGTATAATAATATTTACTCATATCGT
>CAYMIC010000016.1:0-12454 GCA_964390615.1 uncultured Candidatus Saccharibacteria bacterium
ATCAAAAAATACCATCTTGCCCTGATCTCGTCGGACATCTACCCAACCAGCAATCATGACTTCTTTGCCAACATTATCCTTTAAATCTTTAATATAAACTCGGTCTTTCATAGTAAAGGCATTTTAACACGAAATCATAGAAAAAACATCCTGATTAGGGTAAAGAATTTTCTAAAAACTTCTTCCAATTTAAGTAAATTATTTTCTCAACTTCTTGCTCAGAAAAAACTTTTTTTAACTTTTGTACAAGAATGTGGTACTCACCTGTATGAGAAATATCTGGAACATACTCCGGCCAAGACATACCATCGAAATCAGAACCTAATCCAATAGAGTCAATACCACACACCTCTACAGCGTGTTTTATATGACTAACAACATCATCTATAGTTGCTTCTGATGCTTTCTCTCTCAAGAATTCTGGGACGAATGCAATTCCTAAAACTCCTCTTCTATTTGCCACTTCACGAAGTTGACTATCATTTAAGTTTCTACGATGAGGATTGAGATAACTAACACAAGTATGTGAGTTCATGACTTTACCTTTAAAAACCTCCATTGCATCTTTGAATAAGTTTTCGTTCATGTGAGCGGTATCTAAAATAATTCCGAGTTTCTCCATCTCAAGTAAAAGCAACTTCCCTGCTTCTGTTATTCCGTTCTTAGAATCTGTTCCTCCTCCAAACTGATTATCTCTATTCCATACAGGTCCAATCATCGAAAGACCTTTATCTTGGTAACTTCGGAGATTAGAGAGGTCTCTACTTATACCAATAGCATCTTCTGCTAAAATAATTAGGCCCAAAACTCCTTGATTTTCTAAAACAAAATTTAAATCGCTCTTGGATTTTATAATTTGTACCTTACCTTTGCTTTTCCCCGCAAGATCGTTGTAAAAATTCAGTTGTTTTAACATTTCCTGTTGCCCAATCTCAAAATCAGAATAAGCATCTCCGTTTTCTAGGCGATATGGAAAACATACTCCAAAAACTACTTTTACACCTGAGTTCATTAATCTTATATAATCTGATTGATTTAACTGCGGTTCTGGCAAAAGTGAAGATTCGTCAAGCCTATTTTCATTTAAAAAATTTTTGCCTGTAACGTGGAATGCATTAAATGCAATGTCTTGATGCCCATCTATAATTTTATATTCACTCATATATCTATAATACTTTAGTTAAATAATAAATAAAGGGCATCACTATTAAAGCAATACCCCTTCTAATTAATCTGTCTTAAACAATGTAGCAATTTCTTCAAACGAGACTTTCATAAGTCTCTCTATAATATCTTGAGAAACATACTCACCATTTAATAGATCATACTGTGTAAACCCTCGCCGCATATTAGTTGCGTCTTTAAAATGCTCTCTTGCTATTTTGAAAGGAAAATTCACCTTAGTTTTATACTCACTTAGCAAGAATTCATGCTCGCTCCCTGAAACACCACCAAATCTTTTCGAAAACTCTTTTCTCTCATCGTGAAGATTAAGTAACTCAATTACACTCTCTTCCAATACTATTTCAGTATTCGCTGGAAGGAATCTAAAAACTCCTCCTGGAATAATTGTGTGAACCATATACTCTGGCAACCAATTAAACGAGTCACTTTTGAGCAAAGCTTTATACATCCTATCTAAGACGCTACGGAAGGAATCATTCCTTGTATAATTAAGCATATCTATGCCTGACACAGTGTAAGTATCTCCGATATTAAAGTAGTGAATAGACTGCTCCACTTGCTTAAAGTAACAACTAATTGAGTTAAGTAAAATCATAACTTCGTTAATGGGAACAAATCCCTCTGCTTCAAGAATACAATCTTGCAGGATCATTTCACGATGCAAACGCTTCATCTCAAGAAAACTTTGTACGTCTGAAATCTTGCCAGGACTGCATCGTTTTATAATTCCACTCCTTGAAACAAAACGATCGAAAATTCCTTCTCGTCCACGATTTCCTTGATAGCCACAAAGAATTTCTTTTTCGTTTTTGACTAAAACTTCAAAGAAACTCGAGATAAATGGCTGATCAAAAAGGTCAACGTCAAGCATTATGTTATGCTCGCCAAGCGCTTTCCTTTTTGCTTGGTGATGAACATATGCGAGGTTTGAACATTCCGAGAATTCTTTCGCCGAAATGTAACCATTAGAAAGCAAGGCGCCCTTATTTAACTGTAAATACGGAGACAGGATTGCATGATTTTCTACTGAGCACTGATGCTTGCTGTGACCCTCTTTAATGCTCTGTGGTTCATCAGCATAATCAATAAAAGATTGGTTACCAGTAAAGTCACAGATTTTAACTCCCATATTGGGGTACATTGAATTAGAAGACCAGTGGTTGCCGATGTGTGGAGTAGCTAAAATTTCTACTCCACTTTCAGCAACAGATTTAACTTGCATTGCAGTTAATTTGTGCGACTGAATCCTCCAAGGATTTTTGCCATCTGTGCCAACAATAAAAAAGTTGGTGCCATGGTTTTCTAAAGAACTGGTCTCAATATGAGAAGTTCCAAAAAGAGAATCTAATCTTTTCATTTCATTAGTGTTTTAAATTGTGAAAGAATATCCACCCCTCGACTTTTCGAGGCTGGTGGATATGTTTCTAAGGTTTTAAAAGCACATGCAACAGCCTCCAAAGGTTTTGGATTGTAAACAGGTGCCACGGATATGAAGTTTTTTTATATTTTATAGTCATAAAAAGAAAAAACAGGTCCTTTTTTGGGGAGCCTGCTTTTTTGTTGGTTTTAAAGTTTAGGTAGGTTTAAAACGCAAAAAGAGCAGGCTTCGTAGGGAGAAACCAAAAATGTGTATATGCTCTTGTTGTATTTATAATCATTATTTAATAAATACCATGAAAATTAAAAAATATCAATGAAAACTGTGGAAAAGCTAAATACTCACTCCTATCTTCTCCTTCACCTCTGCCATTTTGGTTACAGCTTTAGCTTTCATTTTATCTCCACCTGCTTTGAGAATCTCTAGGGCTTCGGGCAACTTCCCTTCCCATTCTTTTCTACGCTCTCGGAGTGGAGCGATAAATTTCTCCAAATCTTCGATTAGAGTTTCTTTGAGAATTTTGTATTTACCTTTATTGTCTTCATATAAATTTTTGAGCTCACTCTCACTGCGCACAAGTTTGTGAATCGCATAAACATTTTCTGGAATATCACTTCCTGAATCAGTCACGATACTCATGACGCATTTTTTGATTTCTTCGTATTCTGCAAAAAGTGGAATAGTATTTTTGTAACTCTTGGACATCTTGAGTCCATCTGTTCCAGGCACCACTGCCACATTCTCTAGTATCAGATGCTCTGGCATTTTAAAAGTTTCGCCAAAAGTATTGTTAAACTTTTGAGCAGCATCCCGAGCGATTTCTACATGTTGTTTTTGATCTTGACCTACTGGGACAAGATCTGGCTCGTAAAGTAAAATATCTGCTGCCATCAACATCGGGTAATTGAAAGTACCGACACTGATTTCTTTATTCTTAGCTTCAGCGTCCTTGAAAGCATGCGCTCGCATCAAATACGGCATAGTAGTTAAAGTATCGAAAATCCAAGCTAGTTCTGCATGTTCGCTGATATCGCTCTGCTTATAGAGAGTTACTTTTTCTGGATCAAGTCCAATAGCCAAGTAGTCCAAGAGAACGCCAATTATATTCTCCTTCATTTCGTCCTTATTTTGGATAAAATTCAAAGCATGGTAATCAGCAATAAATACATAGCTCTCATTTTCATTTGAAAGTTCTACCCATTGCTTCATAGCGCCAAAATAATTCCCCAAATGTGGTCGGCCAGTGGGTTTAAGACCAGATAAAATAACCTTTTTCATATAGTATTTATAATACCATATTAGCTAGAAAGGTTTCCACACATTAACCACAGACTTCTACCCTTTTACAATTTTGAATATTTAAACCCGACTGCTAAGATGGATGTAATGACCAAGAGCCCTAAAAACAATATTCGTATTCCACCGCAAAGTTTACCCTCTGAGCAGGCAGTTTTAGGCTCTCTCATGCTTCGCAAAGAAGGCATGCATGAAGTCGAAGATGTCCTCACGCCAGATTCTTTTTATGCTGAAAAACATAAAATTATTTTCAACGCCATGCTCGAACTCAATCGGAAAAATGATCCAATCGACATGCTTTCTCTCTCAACTAAACTCTCTGAACAAAAAAATCTTGAACGAATCGGTGGCAACCAATACTTGGCTGAAATCGTAAACACTGTACCGTCTTCGACGAATGTCCGCCACTACGCTGAAATCGTTCAAAAAAAATATGTCTTACGAAGTTTGATTGAGGCCGCTGACTATGTCTCTGAACTAGCTTTCAATGAGGGTGATGACCACATGGATGAAATACTCGATATGGCCGAGAAAAAAGTCTTTAGTGTAGTTTCTTCACCTAAAAATCAAAAATTCGTAAACTTGCGCGACGCTATACCTGAAGCGTACGAACGCATGGAAAAATTACACGAGACTCGAGGCATGCTTCGAGGCATACCTTCTGGATTTAAAGATTTAGATGCTATGCTCTCTGGTTTTCAAAATTCTGACCTGATAATTCTAGCCGCTCGACCATCTATGGGTAAAACTACTCTAGCGCTAGACATTGCTCGTATGTCAGCAACTGTTCATGATAAATCCATCTTGATCTTCTCTTTGGAAATGTCCTCGCAGCAACTCGTCGATCGTATGCTCTCTGCACAATCTCGAGTCAACGCATGGAATCTCCGAACCGGAAAACTTTCAGACAGTAAGGGAGAATTTGCCCTACTCCGCGATGCCATGGACAAACTAGCTAAAGCTAAAATTTATATTGATGATCAAGCTGGAAATTCAATCGTAAAAATGAAAGCCCTCGCTCGTAGATTAAAAGCAGAAAAAGGAATTGATATGATTATCGTCGACTACTTACAGCTTATGACTACTTCTAAAAATTATGACTCTATGGTCAACCAAGTTACCGAAATTTCTCGTTCCCTTAAAGGTTTAGCAAAAGAGCTAGATGTGCCTGTGATCGCCCTCTCCCAGCTTTCTCGTGCTGTAGAGAGTCGTGGAGGACGTCCTCGTTTGTCTGACCTTCGAGACTCTGGATCTATCGAACAGGACGCAGATGTGGTCATGTTCATTCACAGCGAAGACCGTGGCAAGGACGATGCCGAAAAGACACATATCGCTGAAATCCTTGTAGAAAAGCACCGAAATGGTCCTACTGGAAAGGTTGACCTATACTTTGATATGAAAACTACTACTTTCTTAAACCTTGAAAAAAGTAGTTTGAGTGATTTTTCAGCTCCAAAAGTAGAAGGCGGATTGGATGAGTTTTAGTGTATAATCTAGTCCATGGACAGTATCGATAAACTGACAGAATTTTTTAAAGAATTTCCTGGTATTGGTGAGCGCCAAGCGAGGCGGTTTGTGTATTTTCTAATGTCTAGAAATGGTGACTTCACTGGAAACTTAGCCAAACTCATCACCGAACTTAAAAAAGATATTTCACAGTGCAAAGAATGTTATCGGTATTTCATCGGTAAAGGTATTCAAGATAGCATCTGTGACATATGTCGCTCTGTCACTACTGACTCATCGCTCCTTATGGTTCTTGAAAAAGATTCCGACCTAGAAAGTGTGAGAAAAAGTCGAGTTTATGCTGGAAAATATTTTGTGCTTGGCGGACTGGTTCCTATTGTTGAGAAAACTACCAACATCCGTGTCCGCATACCAGAACTTATAAAAAATATCGAAAACAACTCCGCCATAAAAGAAATCATTCTCGCCTTCTCGCTAAATTCTCATGGTGATCACACAGATTCATATGTGCGAAATCAAATCAAAGAAATAGCACAGAAAAATAATATAAAAATTTCCTCCCTTGGCCGCGGACTCTCCACTGGCACCGAACTCGAATACTCCGACAACGACACCCTCAAAAACGCTCTCAAAAATCGACAATAGCCCTTGCTAGAGGTTTGCATTTTTTGCTATAGTTAATTTACTAAAAGATAAAAGCCGGATTTAAATTGTATGGATAAATTCCATAAAATTATCGGCGAGCTCACTCTAGGGCCAGAAATATCCATCATCAGTATAATCGATGAGCTAATTTCTTGTGCAGAAAACTTAAACGCTTCTGATATTCATATAGATCCTAGTGAAACTCATTTGCGAGTTCGTTTTCGTATAGACGGCGTCTTGGAAGATGCATGCATATTGCCCAAAGAAATTCATTCTGAGATAATTTCCAGAATTAAAATTCTATCTGGGCTTCGCACAGATGAACACAACGCGGCCCAAGATGGTAGATTTCGAAGCTTATTAGATGGAGGTAAAAGTGTAGACATGCGTGTATCTGTAATGCCTACCTACTACGGTGAAAATGTAGTTCTCCGTCTTCTCTCCGAAAATTCTGAAAATTTTACTTTAGAAAGTTTGGGTTTTTCTATAGAAGACCAGAAAAAGATAAAACAAGCGATCCAGAAACCATCAGGCATGATCCTGGTCACTGGACCAACAGGCTCTGGTAAAACTACTACCCTATACACCATAATCAAATATCTAAATTCTAAAGAAATTTCTATCGTTACTATCGAAGACCCAATAGAGTATTCCATTAGGGACATTGAACAAATCCAAGTCAATCCACGTACCGAACTTACTTTTGCTAAAGGTCTCCGTTCTATACTTAGGCAAGATCCTGATGTAATCATGGTTGGAGAAATTCGCGACACTGAAACTGCAAGTATAGCAATAAATACCGCACTTACAGGACACTTACTTTTATCAACACTTCACACTAATGATGCAGCCACCACCCTACCCAGACTTCTAGACATGAAAATAGAAGCTTTTTTGGTTGCTTCAACAGTTTCACTGGTGATAGGTCAAAGACTAGTTCGTAGGATTTGTTCACACTGTCGCCTTCCTAGACACCTAAGTGATGAAGAACATCTACATCTTTCCTCAGTAATTCCATCAGATATATCAAAAAATAATAAAACTTTTTATTGCGGACAAGGTTGCGCTAAGTGCGGAGGATCTGGCTACAAAGGTCGACTCGTAATCAATGAAATTTTAGTACCAAATGAAGAAATTAGAAATGCAATTTTACTACGAGCTTCTGCATACGAACTAAAACAAATAGCCAAGAAGTACAACATGATTACTATGTTAGAAGATGGTATCCAAAAAGCTAGCTTGGGTTTGACGAGCCTAGAAGAAGTTTTAAGGGTAACTAGTGAATAAAATGAAACAAATCAATCCTCTAAATAAAAAACTTTCAATCAAAAAACAAACTTTTTTTGCTAAAAAGTTATCATTTTTATTAAAATCAGGATTACCTCTTCTGTCGTCTATTGAACTCATCAAAAAACAAACGAAGTCTAAAAATGAATCACAGTTATTTGAAGAGGTTTTAAAAGATATGCGAAACGGTCAATCGCTTTCAAGTAGCCTTAATAAGTTTCGTAAAACTTTTGGAATTTTTACAATCAACATTATTCGCTCCGGGGAACAATCAGGAATTCTAGTAGAAAATCTAAATTACTTAGCCAAAGAACTCAAGAAAAAAGAAATTTTGAAAAAGAAGATACAAGGTGCGCTATTGTATCCCCTCTTAGTAACCGCTGCTACTTTTGGAGTCACTGGATTCTTAACAATTTACATTTTTCCAAAGATCATTCCTATTTTTGAAAGTCTCAATAAAGAGTTACCTATTTCAACCAAAATAGTAATGTGGGTTACCTTTACTCTCAAAAATCACTGGCTAATAATCCTCCTTGCATTCGCTTGTATCATAATAACAACGACCGCTCTTATTAAGAGACAAGAGAAAATAAGATTAAGATACCATGGACTACTATTGAATTTACCTATCTTTGGTGCAATCATTCAAAACTATAACCTCACCAATATCTTACGCACCCTAGGACTATTATTGGAGAGTGGTATTTCACTCTCAGATGCTCTTGTTGTAATCTCCGAGACTACAGAAAATCTTCAGTACCGTAAAGCTTTCCGAGCTTTTATAAGCAGTGTTTTAAAAGGTAAAACTTTGTCAGAAGGTATGTATGCATATCCTAAACTTTTTAAAGATATCATTCCACACATGGTGGCTGTGGGAGAACAAAGTGGTAATTTACCTGAAACCCTGATCTATCTTTCAGAATTTTACGAATTTGAATTTGACGATCAAACTAAAAACTTATCGAGTTCACTTGAACCGATTCTGATGATCATCATGGGTATCATGGTCGGTTTTATTGCTATATCTGTGATTACACCTATTTATGAAATCACTAACAACATCAAGAACTAACAAGGATGGTTTTACTCTGATAGAAATCTTAATAACTCTCGCACTTGTAGGTGTCGTAATTGCCTTTGGCAGCGTCGTAAACCTAGATTTTTATACTCGAGAAGTCAGATTAAGCGAACAAGCTACACTTGTGTCCATATTACAAAAAGCACGAAGTGATGCCATGAACAATGTGAATGCTACTAATCACGGAGTACACATAGAAAGCGGAGCTTACATTATTTTCGATTCTAACCCATACGACCCGTCGGCACCTAACAACCAAATCATCGAAAGAAATCCCAACATCACCATAAGTGGCTTGCAAAATATAGTTTTCAAACAACTTTCTGGTAATACCGAAGACGCTGGAACTATCATCTTAAAAGATACAAACAACATAGAAAAATTTATCAGTATCCAGACTAATGGTTTGATAAATTGGTAATGAAAATAAACTTTGGAAAAAATAAAGGTTTAGCTACGATAGAACTTTTAATTGCTTTCGCAATACTGATCATTCATGTGACTGCTGTTGTAATTCTATTGAACAGTAATCAAGCCACAGGACTTCAAATACAACTAAATCAAAAAGCTATACGCAAAGCAGAGAGTGCAATAGAAGACGCAAAGCATAACGCAAGTATAGACTTTAATCTTTTAAATCCAAATTCTAAACAAAATGGTTTATATAATATTGAACTACAAGTTTCTTCTTTACCAGAAAATTTATTTCTAAAAAGAGTAAAAAGTATAGTTAGCTGGGATACAGCATTTCATGCACATAATACAGTCGAATTAATCACAGATGTAGCAAACATTGAAGCACTAACTGGTGGAGATACGTGCAGTTCTATAGTGTCCGGAGACTGGAGTCACCCCGTCAAATCTGAATACAAACTCGGCGCAGAAATTTTAAATGATACTAGTAGTGGTTTCCCAATTTTAGGAATACAAACCTTTAATGAAAAAATGTATGTAGCTATTGGTAGTGGAAGTTCCAACTCTACAAGTACTTTTTTAAGACTTGATATTTCAAACGAAGGAGAAATACCTGTGTTCATCCCGCCAGGACTTGATAACAACCCTGCTGTATCATCAGGACTTAATGCTGTCGCGGTGGATGGAGAAAAGTACGCTTATGTAGCCAGCGCGCACCCTGCAAATTTTACAAGTTGTATTAATCCAGATGGTAATAATAAAAGCTGTGGACAGCTACAAGTTATTGATTTAGATACTTTTACAGTTGTTTACACATACAAAATACCAGGAGTCACTGGAGCGGCTGGACAGGCTATAGGCGTATCTATTTTATATAGTAGAGGGTTTGTGTACCTAGGTCTTGCTAAGGCAACTGGTCCAGAATTTCATATCATTGATGTTGGTGGTGGTACACAAGGCGGTTCACCTACTAACCCAGTGGATATCGGTAGCTATGAAATTGGTAATGAAGTAAACGAAATGTATTTAAAAAATAATTATCTTTTCCTTGCTTCTCCTAATGACCAAGAATTGAAAGTTTTAGATATCTCAAATCCAAGTAACCCGACACTAGTAGGAGGTTTTGACGCACCACTCGGTGGTGCTAATAACGGCAATGGTAAAAGTGTATTTTTAGTAGGAAAAACTCTTTACTTCGGCAGAACTCTACTATCTGGTAACGAATTTTACATTCTGAATGCAACTAACCCAGAAACCGATTTACCAATACTGGGTACAAAAAATATTCAAAATGGCACAACCAATGCAAGTGTGAATAAAATTTTTCCCAGAGACTATCTAGCTATGATTGTAACTAACAAAGAATTCCAAATTTTACGAGTAGATGACCCAGTCAACATAACTTTATATACATCTCCCCTGTCTCTCCCACCTGGATCTCCTACGGGCATGCAAGCAATTGCTGCTGATTGTGAAGGCAATTACATATTCATAGGATCACAAGACTCAAGCAATGTCGGATTTATCACAGTAATATCTTCTTCTTAATGAAACATCACGGCTTCATCCTAATAGAGATAATTATTTACATCGCCTTGTTTAGTATAATGATCGGCGGACTTTTGATTTCAGCATCTTTATTGATAAAAAACTCCTACCAAAACACAGATGAATTGATAACCACCGAAGAGATTGGTTTCGTAATTCAAAAATTAACTTGGGTGTTGTCTGGTGCAGAATCTTTACATGTATCTTCGGACAACTTAAGTTTATATATCCAAAATGAAGAAATCTCTGAGAATGAAATAATTTTTCGATACAACTTGGCTGACAAAAGCCTAGAATTAAAAACGAACATGGATGGTTTTTTTAGAATAACAACTCCGAATGTTTCCGTTTTAAGTACTCCGTACGAACCAACTAAATTTGAATTCATACAAAGTGAAGGTGCAGCAAGCGAAGGAGTTTCAGTATTTTTAAATATAGACGGCGATGCTGTGGAATTTAATAAATATATTCAATATGCCAATCAATAACACAAACAGTGGTTTTATAGCTCTAATATCTGTAATTATTGTCGGATCTGTCCTCTTGATAGCTTCTGTGACGCTTGCATTAAATGGATTTTACGGAAGATTTAATGTTTTGAACACTGAATTTAAAGAAATAAGTAACAAGTTGGTCGATGCTTGTTTGGAACGAGCACGTCTCTCGATAGGTCTTGGGGATTACACTCTAGATGAAACAATAACAGTACTAATCGAAAATTATAACTGCGAATATATCATTACGGATGATGGTGCAATGGTTAAAGTGCACGCAAGAGTACAAGATACTTGCACCTATTATGAAGCAAGATTGGATCCACAAAATTTGAGTGTACCCATACTATCCATTAGAGAGCGTGAAGAAGACGGAGATTTATCAACGTGCGATTAAAATTTTCATTTTATGAAAAATGTAAAAAATAAAACAAAAGGTTTTACTTTGATTGAGATTTTAGTTGTGATAGGTATCATAGCAATTCTAGCTGCAGTAGTTATAATTGCAATTAATCCAGCCAAACATTTTGCAGAAGCAAACAACTCCACCAGAAGTGCTAATGTAAATGCTATCTTGAATGCGGTAGGTCAATATGTGGTAGAAAATAAAGGTTTATTACCTACTATTCCAAATGGTGAGATTAACCAAGCATTTTGTGAAGCCATCGTACCAGAATTCTTACCAGCCCTACCGACTGATCCAAAATCATTCTTTGCTGGTAAAGCTATAGTTGCTGGTGATTGCGATGAAATTTCAACCACACAAGAAACGAATTACGAAGTCAGTGCGGTAGATAATAGAATCGAAGTTTGTGCGCCAAATGCGGCCGATGAGACGGCCTTAGATAACCCAGAACCAATCTGTGTGACTAGATAACTAAAAACTACCCCGTACGGGGTAGTTTTTAGTTTAGGATCAATTTTAAATGCTAGGTGAATTTCCAATATGGAAGAGTATGCCAAATAAGGATACGGCCATGAAAACTAGGACAAACAGAGCCACTACTACTATGATTGTAGCGTAGTGCTTCATGTGTTTTTTGTATTTATGAGGAAAGAAAATATTTCGTGAAGACTTTAGAAAAACAAGGACGCCCAAGACGAGCAATCCGCCACCTAGGGGTCCTAAGTTGAAAAGAAATATCCACAACAGCGAACATGCCATGACGCAAATGCTCAGCATCAAGTAAACATAATTCCTCAAATCCTCTCCAGTAAAATATTTATTTTCTTCCATAAATTTCAGAGTTAAAGTTTAATACTAACTAATTGTAACACGTTTCAAGTCTTTACTCTAAAAATCCTCCAGTCTGATGATTCCAAAGTTCAGCATAAGTGCCATCTTTTTCAAGTAGTTCTTTGTGAGTTCCCTCTTCGATAATCTTTCCCTTATCTAAGACAATAATTCTATCCATCTTTTGAATAGTAGAAAGTCTGTGCGCAATGACAATAGTGGTTTTACCTTTCATAAGTTCACCAAAAGCTTCTTGGATATATGTCTCACTAATACTATCAAGAGAACTAGTGGCTTCATCTAGGATAAGTATTGGAGCATCTTTAAGCATTGCTCGAGCGATAGCCACTCGTTGTCGTTCGCCGCCAGATAGCTTCACTCCCCGCTCTCCTACTAAAGTGTCATAACCTTGAGGTAAATCTTTGATA
>CAYMIC010000017.1:0-3951 GCA_964390615.1 uncultured Candidatus Saccharibacteria bacterium
TACGGTTTTAGTTGCTTGATGCCACTTTTTAGAGCGGATTTTATAATTTTGAAAAGGTTGAATGAAGAATCATCTCTGTATGATTCGGTATCACTCTCGTGCATGAGTAATCCAAGTGCGGTGTACCAAGCCGGATCTCGAAGTTTGGTTTTAGCGTTGCCGAGCATCTCTGGCATAGCTACTTTGGAGGGAAGCTTGAGTGATGATTTTGAAAGTGTTTCTATCCCTCCCATATTTGCTCCACCACCAACAAAAACTATACCAGCTGGTAAGAGCTCGGAACGTTTTATTTTTTTCAATAAATTTTCTATGAGTTCAAAAATATCTCCCAAGCGAGCCTCGATGATTTCATCTAATTTTTTCTTGGAGTACTCATGGTTGGTCGCTCCGAGCTTCAAGCTTTCTGCTTCTTCGAGAGTTATTTTTAGTCCTAGGGCGATGTCATTGGTTATGTCAGAGGAACCGATGGAAAAAGTATGCAGAGCAATCAAAGTATTATTTTCAAAAACAGATAGAGTGACGGTTTCAGAACCGATGTTGACCAAAGCTGAACCGACTATTTTTTGTTTTTCGGAAAGTGAGATTGCACTTGCGGCGAGCGGGGACACGATAAGATCAATAGGGGTAATCCCAGCGTCAGCAATAGCTCCAATCAATTCATCTAGGTGTTGGTTGGATACAGTCACCACCATAGCTCTCACTTCGAGTTTGTTACCATGCATACCTTCTGGGCGACCCAAGACTTCCTTGCCATCTAGTCGAAAGGCAACTGGAGAGACTAGGACCACTTTTTTATTTCCAGAGTTTGCACTTTCTTCGCATTCTTCAAGAGCTTTGTTTACATCGAGTATAGTAACTTCTCCATCTGCTTTCGAGACTATAGCGACTCCAGCGGCGAGATTGCCACGAAGGGTAACTCCACCGACAGCAATATACGCTCGGCGGATGCGGATGCCAGAAGTTTTTTCTGCTTGGTCTACTGCTTTTTGGATAGATGAAGTGACGAGAGCTGGAGAGACTACATAGCCATGGCGCATCCCTTCTGTCGGTGCTTCGCCAATGCCAAGAACTTTAGGATTTTTTTCTCCTTTTAAGAATTCGCCCACTACCACTTTGGTTGAGTGAGTTCCTATGTCGATCCCTACTGAAATATTTCTGATCATGTTTTCTCTCTTGTTCTTCCATTATACTGCCGTGGAGCATTCCTTTCAAATGAAGCATACCGTGGATAACTAAAAATCCAAGTAATTCTTTGAAATTTCGTTCAAATTTTTTTGTCTCCTTTTTGATGAGAGATGGACAAAGTATCAATTCTCCAGAGTTTTTTGAGAGTGCAAAAGATAAAACGTTTGTTGCTTTGTCTTTGCCTCGCCAAGTCTTATTTAGCTTTCGAGAGGTGGCAGGTGAGACATAGGCCACTGACAAAAAATATTTTTCACCGAGGATATCGTGTTTGATCAACGCCAAAGGAAGTCTCGGTAGAGACTCCTTGGTTTGATTTGATATTGAGAGAAATTCTTCCATTAGATGGAGAGGTTTTATCTGATCTTGCCGAGTTTGCGTAGCTTTTCAGTTTCCTTTCTTTTGTTTAAGCGCTTTAGAGTACCCATCTTAACTTTGAGTTTGGATTCACTGCGTTCGTTGTAGCGACCACCTTTTACTTTTTGGATGATGTTGGATTCTTGAATTTTACGAGAAAAACGGCGCAAAAGACTTGCGTTGTTTTCGTTTGGGTTTTTCTTCACTTCGATAACTGTTTTTGCCATAGACAATAGATTAACATATATAAAATATATAGCAAGTTTGAGTGCCCCAGGTGGACTTTTTGACTTAAAAAATATAGTATATGGTGTATATGCAACAAACAACTGATTATATTACGGAAGAAAAGAAACTATCTCTTGAGCAAGAACTCAAAGATCTAAAGGGTCCAAAGCGAAAAGAAATACTAGATGCTTTGCAGTACGCCAAGTCCTTGGGCGATTTGTCTGAAAATGCCGAATATCACCAGGCTCGAGAAGACCAAGGTAAACTCGAAGCTCGTATTCAGAAAATAGAAGAAATACTAAAGTCATCTACAGTAGTGAATGGCGGTGGTGGGGATGTCATCGAAGTCGGTTCTAAGGTCGTCGTAGTGAAAGAAGGCGAAAAGGAAGAAAAGACTTATACTATAGTAGGTAGTGAAGAAGCCGACATGAAAGAAGGCAAGATCTCAAACCGTTCTCCATTTGGTGAGGCTTTGTTTGGAAAAAAGAAAGACGACACAGTATCATTTACTACACCGAGAGGATCTGTAAATTATAAAATAATAAAAGTTTTCTAAAATTATGTCTGCGATAGACGAAATACGTGAAGTTCGTATAAAAAAACTCGAGCTACTGAAACAAAAGGGTATGGATCCGTATCCAGCACGCATAGCGCGTGACATGTCGCTTTTGGAATTTAAAAAAGATTTTATTTCTTTTGAGTCGAGCGCCAAGACTCTATCTTTGGCTGGTCGTATCCTAGCTATTCGAGGGCAGGGAGCGATACTCTTTGCAGTCTTGTACGATGGTACTGAAAAAGTTCAGGCCATCATCAAAAAAGACGAAATGTCTGAGGAATCCTTTGCACTTTTTGGCGATGCTGCTGATATCGGAGATTTTATTTCGGTAAGTGGTATCGCACTCACTAGCAAGACTGGTGAGCAGAGTTTGTTGGTCAAAGCATGGACCATGGCCTCAAAATCTATTTTACCTCTTCCAGAAAAGTGGCACGGTCTGACTGATGACGATGAACGTTATCGGAAACGATATTTAGATATGTTGATGAACCCAGACCTTTTAGCTATGTTTGAAAAGAAAGCTAAGTTTTGGGAGGTGACTCGTAACTTTATGAAAGAAAAAGGTTTTATCGAAGTTGAGACACCAACCCTGGAAGTCACCACTGGGGGTGCGGAAGCCAATCCATTTAAAACTCACCACGATGATTTTGATATTGATGTGTATCTCCGAATTTCAATTGGGGAGCTTTGGCAAAAGCGATTGATGGCGGGAGGATTTCCAAAAACTTTTGAAATAGGACGGGCATATAGAAATGAAGGCTCAAGCCCAGAGCACTTACAGGAATTTACGAATATGGAATTCTACTGGGCTTACGCGTCATACGAAGATGGTATGAAGCTCACTGAAGAATTATATAAAAAAATCGCTATGGAAGTTTTTGGTACAACCAAATTCACCACCAAAGGCCACACTTATGATTTAAATGATGAGTGGAAGCGAATCGAATATGTGGATGAAGTAAAAAGAGTGACTGGTATTGATGTTCTTGCTGCAACTGAGGACGAAATGAAAGATAAACTCAAAGAGCTTGGTGTTGCTTACGAAGGGGCGAATCGAGAACGATTGATGGATTCATTGTGGAAGTACTGCCGAAAGCAAATCGCTGGTCCAGCATTTTTGGTTGGACATCCGAAACTTGTGTCTCCGCTTTCTAAAGCTCGAACTGACAATCCGGAACTGACTGAAAGATTCCAGCCATTGCTCGCTGGCTCTGAAGTGGGCAATGGATTCTCTGAACTAAATGACCCCGTAGATCAACGGCAGCGTTTTGAAGTCCAAGAAAAACTAATCGACAGGGGAGATAAAGAAGCTATGATGCCAGAATGGGAATTCGTAGAAATGCTAGAGCATGGCATGCCTCCGACATGTGGCTTTGGCTTTGGCGAAAGACTCTTTGCATTTTTTGTAGACAAACCAATCCGCGAAACTCAACTGTTTCCACTAATGCGCCCTAAAAAAGAGGAATAAAAAAAGGACACACTAATAATGCGGTGCCCTTTTGATGCTCCTCCTATAGGAGTATCGGTAATTCATACACAGGATGTGTATGGGATGCTTTGCTTTGAGTTCCACTAAAGCATCACTTGGTGCGATTTGAATCGCAGCTTCGCGTTTAAGTGCGAAGTTT
>CAYMIC010000017.1:4051-6917 GCA_964390615.1 uncultured Candidatus Saccharibacteria bacterium
AAAAAGGGGAGTTAGTTATCCACAATTTTGTGGTGTTTTTGTTTGTGCATGATAATAGGGTGGAGTATAATGTAATACAAGTGGGAAAAAGTGGGAAATAAGAAAATTTAGAAAAAGTTAAGAAATTGCAAAATTATGTTGATCGGAGAATACATACATACAATCGATGATAAGAATAGAGCTTCTCTACCAGCAAAATTTCGCAAGGTTATGGGTAAAACTGTCATCATCACTCCTGGACTCGATCAATGTTTGTTCATTTTCACAGTCAAAGAATGGGAGAAGGTCACTAAAAAACTTTCTGATTCTGATCTCTCATTTTTGTCTTCTGATCAGCGAACATTCAATCGAAACATGTTTGGTCAGGCAGTAGATGTAGAAGTGGATTCGATCGGACGAATACTGTTGCCAGAATTTTTAATCGGACGAGCCAAGCTAAAGGGTAGCGCTGCACTAGTAGGTGTGCAGGACCGAGTAGAAATCTGGAACGATAAAGTTTGGGTCGAGTACAAAAAGAAGGCAGAGTTGGCAGCTGAAGGTTTGGCTGAGAAATTAGCAGGTAAGAATGTTGCCTAAGATGGAGACAGTTCACAAAAGTGTTCTTTTAAAAGAAAGTATAGAGGGTTTGAATCTTAAAGCTGGATCATTGGTTTTAGATGGTACCTTTGGTGGTGGAGGACACAGTATGGCTATCTGTGAGAGGGTCAAAGATGTAAAAATCATTGCACTCGATCAAGACGCCGATGCTCTGTCTCGAGGCCGAGAGAAGTTTAAGTCTATCGATTGCGACATTTCCTTTAACCATAAAAATTTTAGGGATATGGATAAGGTCGGAGTCAAAGAAGAGTCTCTCGACGGCATACTACTAGACTTGGGTCTATCATCAGACCAATTAGAAAATTCTTTACGAGGATTTTCATTTCAAAAGAATGAGCCATTGCTCATGACCATGAAAGAAAATCCTTCTAAAGAAGTTCTGACTGCAGAAGATGTCGTGAACACATGGAGTGAAGCGAACCTAGCGGACATTATCTACGGTTATGGAGAGGAGCGATATGCCAGGCGGATAGCTAAAGGCATAGTCGACAGTAGGCAGCAGAAGGAGATCAAGACGACTTTTGATCTAGTAGAGATTATCAAAGCCTCAGTGCCGGGTAGTTATAGAAACGGCCGGATTCATCCAGCTACAAAAACTTTCCAGGCGATTCGAATAGCAGTCAATGATGAACTCAATACACTAGAGCTAGGTCTTCGAAAAGGGTTTGATCTGTTAAAAAAGGATGGACGATTTGCAGTGATTACTTTCCATAGTTTGGAAGACAGGATAGTGAAGAAGTTTTTCAGAGGCGTGGTGGACTTGGGTGAGGGCAGGTTGGTATATAAAAAGCCATTGACCGCTACACCAGAAGAATTAAAAGAAAATCCCCGAGCTCGTAGTGCAAAATTGAGAGTTTTAGAAAAAATAATATAAATCAAAATAAATTTTATAAAATGAGACAAGCAACATTGAAATTCATAGGGTACGCTAGTAGTGTACACATCATAAACAATAATCATAATATAAAAAGACAAATCTTGTCGCTTATCTTTGGAGCTTTAGGTATTCTGTGTATTGCTTATGCTTTTTTCTTGGGTAGTATGGTTTTAAATATAGTTGAACGAAAAAATTTGGAGAGTGAAGCGCGCTCTATCGCGAGCGATATCGGCAACTTGGAGTTAACTTATTTTTCAAAATCTAGCGCCGTAGACTTGAGTCTTTCTAGCACTATGGGTTTCAAGGAGACTAAAGCAAATTTTGCTACTCGAAAATCTCTTGGCAGCCTAAAGATTGCTAAAAATGAAATATAGTTTTTCATCTCGAATCCATATTTTGACTCTTTGTATTCTCGTTTTTGCTGTCCTTATGATCGGACGGCTTTTTTGGGTTCAAATCATAAAGCAAAAAGCTTACAAAGAAGATGCTAGTCGTCAGTACTATACTTTGTCGTCTCGAGTATTTGAGCGAGGTAGTATTTTTTTTGAAAGGAAAGACAAAGAGTTGGTTTCAGCTGGAACTCAAGTTTCAGGATACAAGTTGGCTTTAAACCCTACTCTTATAAAAGATAAACAAAAAACTTTTGATGAACTTAATAAAATTATTCCACTCGATGAAGCGGAATTTATGGAGAAAGCAGGAAAGGTTGATGATATTTATGAAGAAATACAGGTAAATATTCCGCTAAAAGATGGAGACAAGATCAATGAATTAGAACTTCCTGGTGTCAGTACTCCATCTTCAAAGTGGCGATTTTATCCAGGTGGAACTATGGCTTCCCAAACTTTGGGTTTTGTAGGTTATAAAGGCGATGAGCTCGGAGGGCGTTATGGTCTCGAGCGTTTTTATGACGCAGAACTTTCTCGTGATAAAAATAGCCCAAAGATAAATTTCTTCGCTGAAGTTTTTAGTAATATTAAAAAGAATTTATTTTCGAGCGGTGTTATGGCTGGAGACATCATCACTACTATCGAGCCAACCGTAGAGAGTGTTTTAGAACGGGAATTAAACACTATTAAAGCAAAATACAATGCTGATGGTATCGGTGGGATTATCATGAATCCCAAAACTGGTGCGATTTATGCTATTTCTGCAAAGCCAGACTTTGATCCTAATAACTTTTCTAAAGCCGGAAATAATAATTTGTATGCTAATCCACTAGTTGAAAGAGTCTTAGAATTCGGTTCTATCGTCAAACCGTTGGTGATGGCAGCAGGTATCGACGCTGGGGTAGTGAACGCAAATACTTCTTATAATGATACTGGCTCCGTGATTGTGGAGAAAAAAGAAATATTTGCGTTCACTACCCCAGCGTCGATACCTGCTGCCATC
>CAYMIC010000017.1:6927-12138 GCA_964390615.1 uncultured Candidatus Saccharibacteria bacterium
GAAATTTTTAACATCGATAAAAAAGGCCGCGGCCCAGGGACTACCATGCAGACAGTTTTGAATGATTCTTTGAATACTGGGATGGTGCTGGTATATCAAAAACTAGGGCGAGAACGGATGCGGGACTATATGCTATCTTACGGCATCAAGGAAAAAACTGGCATCGACCTACCAAATGAAACTAGTGGTTTGGTTTCAAACTTAAATTCTCCTCGTGATATAGAGTATGCTAACGCCGCTTTTGGCCAGGGTATAGCACTGACGCCCGTGGAGATGATCCGAGCCTTGGCTTCACTCGGCAACGGTGGTGTAATGGTCACTCCGCACTTGGTGGAGAAGATAAAATACACTGACGGCCGAGTGAAGGAGATAATTTATCCGACTACTCCATCCAAGATTACCCCTGAGACCGCAACCGAGATCACTAGGATGCTGGTGACGGTGATGGATAAATCTCTCAAAGGTGGGCTCGCTAAGTTTGAACATTATAGTGTCGCTGTAAAAACTGGAACTGCGCAAGTTGCCAATACCGAAGGCGGAGGATATTATGAAGATAGGCACACTCACTCCTTTTTCGGGTATTTCCCAGCCTACGATCCCGAGTTTGTGATTTTGTTGTACGCGATTAATCCGAAAGGAGTGCTGTATGCATCTCAGACTTGGGCCGATCCGTTTGTTGCGCTTACTAAGTTTTTAATCAATTATTATGAAGTTCCGCCCGATCGCTAAGATAGTAATCCAATATGAAAAATACATTTAAAAAAATAGTTTCTAAAATACTTATATTTGAATCTCGGTTGGTGCTTCGCAAGTATAAACCGAAAATAATTGCTATCACTGGGTCGGTCGGTAAGACTTCTACCAAAGACACAGTGTATGCAGTTCTTTCTACGTTTGCAAAGGTTAGAAAAAGTGATAAAAGCTACAATAGCGAGATAGGTTTACCACTGACTATCTTGGGTGTGCCTAATGGTTGGAATGACCCAGTCCGTTGGATTTTAAATATTCTTAAGGGTGCTTGGCTTATCATCTGGACACATAAATATCCAGAGTGGTTGGTGCTCGAAGTCGGTGTCGGTAAACCGGGAGATATGAAAAAGACTGCTTCTTGGCTTCGAACTGATGCTGTGATCATCACTACTATGGGTACGACACCGGTACACATAGAATTTTTTAATTCCTTCAAACATTTAGTCGAAGAAAAAAGTGGGCTTATCAAAACTCTCCGTCCCGATGGACTCTTGGTGTTAAATAAAGATGATGAGGCTGTGATGTCGATGAAGAGTAAAAGCAAAGCTCGCACTATCACTTATGGTTTTACAGAAGGTGCGGATATCTTGGGTAGTGGAGAAAGTATTTTTTATAATGCGGATGGTATGCCCGAAGGAATAAATTTTAGAATCGACGAAGGTGGAGTCAGTATCCCTGTTTTCATCGAAGGAGTGTTTGGGAGAAATCATGTCTATGCGGCGCTGGCTTCTTTGGCGTTGGCTTCAGGATTAAAGTGGAACATGCTTGATTCGGCAAATGCGGTCAAGAATTATGATGTGCCGCCAGGCCGGATGCGACTCTTGCTTGGCATCAATGGTTCTTTCATTATCGATGATACTTACAATTCTTCACCGTTTGCTGCTGAGGCGGCCTTAAAAACACTTGGTGAAATTAAATCTCTTCGAAAAATAGCTGTCTTGGGTGATATGCTCGAGCTTGGAAAGCACACCGAGGAAGCACACAAGAGTATTGGTGGGATAGTCAAAGAGCAGGCAGATATCCTAGTTGTTGTTGGACCTAGGGCACAAGATATAAAAGAAGGGGCGCTTTTGGCTGGAATGTCAAAGAAAAATATTTTTGAATTTTCAAATTCCTTTTTGGCCGGTGAGTTTTTGAAAACTTTTGTGGAGAAAAATGATTTAATTTTAGTTAAAGGGTCTCAAGGTATGCGTATGGAGCGGGTAGTGGAGGCCATCCTAGATGAGCGCTTAGACAAGAAAAAATTACTTGTTCGACAAGATAAAGAGTGGAAGGAAAAGGTATAAAAAAGCCGGCAAAATGAGTACTCATTTTGCCGGCAAGGGACTTTGGGACAATTTGTTATTTTTTTCTTTTTACCACATGGGTGGAGATATATACATATACCACTTCACAATCTGGATGATTCTCATCACACCAGGTTTCTGCTTGTTGTTCCGTGTGTCGGATCGCCGTTAGGTCCAAAATTATTCCATTTGGATTCTTTTCGTTTGGGAAGGTTTTAGTCCCATCTGAATCTAACTCTCCGACGAGGCCTTTTTCTGGGTGTAGTATTGCGAAATACTTGTCTGCGGGCATAACAGGTTTGTTTTTTAGTGAGGAAAAGAAAATTTCTATCTGAACTATATACCTCTCAAAATATTTTGTCTATGTCTGGTTTTACAGCCTCGATATAAGATTCAGAAGTCTGGCACAGATGATTTCTGACCATAGGTTGACTTTTTACAATTTCCTGTTAAATTAAATCCGGAACACTTGTTTTTTAAACCAATTCTAAAACTATAAAAACTTTTAGCCATGAAGTATTTTGTTTTACTGATTTCACTTCTGTCTTTTGTACAAACGAAAGGTCAGAGCCACATGACTTATGTTTCTCCCAAAAACAAAGTAGAACCTTTCTTTCAAAAAGTCTCGGTATTATCCGATATGGGAATGTCGCATGATTTTGCGATTTTTAGTGATGAGAAATCTTACACACTCAACCCCAAAATGAATGTCGGGGTAGAAATCGAATGTACTCGCGCCTATTTCCAGCTTGGTTTCAACTTTGCGGAGGAAGCGCCGGAGTTCAAGTTGGGCACATTTTTGTTTGGGGAAAAATTGGTCATGTACCTTGCTTTCTCTAAGCAGATAAAATCCTTTGAGGAAAACCCAGAAGGTCTCTTTGTCGGTGGATTTGAAGCAAATTTTGACTTCTTGTCCATGTTTAATAAAGAAGCTGATGAGCATTCCAAGTTTGGATTACTTATTTCTCCTTTTATTGAAATAGGCACTAGCTCACCGAACGAAGAAAATTGGTTTAACTTCGGGTTTGTTTTGAAACCCAAGTACCATATCTTTGTGCGATCGTGAAAGGTATGAATGATTAGGTATGCCCGCATTTATGTGGGCATTTTTTATTTATAAATAAAAAAGCCATCAATTTCCTATAGAGAAAGTGATGGCGGGGGTTTTAATCGTGAGTGTTTTTTACACCTTGCTGTAGTAGTGCAAAACTTTTCGCACATCTTCACCATTGGAGAGCTTGTCGCCATCTAATAGTTTTCCTACTTGATGGATTTCCACTTGGGTCCAGTCGTGGCTGTAGACTTCGCGACTGTGAGGCATCAAAGGCAAAGCCTTGTAAATACCTGATCCTTTGGAGGTCTCCAGAATAAACCACTTTAGTTTTGCCATAGAAAGATCTCTGGCGTACTTTTTGTAGATTTTATTTGGATCATAGTTGGCCAGATGGTTGGCCAACAGCAAGCATGCACTGCCAAATATTAGCAATACCAATATAAAATATAGATTTTGCCAGAATTCTGGATTTCCAATTCCGGTATACTTTGGCACGAACATCAGTAAACCGCTTGAAAGAATACTGAGGCTGCCGATAAATCGGAGTAAGGTGATTTTCTTTTTCATCTCTTGATTTATGTTTTAGTGTGAGTGATTTTAAAGGGCAATATAGTTCTTTATTTATCATACTTTTAGCTCAAAGTCAAGATAAATTAAGTCGAATCTTTGACTTGGAATCGTTTAAGTGTTATTTTTAGCAAAACTGACCTTTTAAATAATGTGATTATGAAAGACTATAGTGAATTTAAAAATTTGCCTGGATCCCAATGGATTCTTAGTATCCAAGAAGCAATAACTGTCGAGCTTCCCGATGCCTTGAGAAAATCCAAACAACTACGAGCTCTTGCCTGGTATCTCTATCCTGGGTTGGATCGATTGTCTCCTCAAGAACAATTGGCGGTTCATGACAATTTTGTCTCTGCGTACGATGCGACTGGACACAAGATTTTCGAGAACGAAGATCTCAATACTTTGATTAGAGAGTGGAAAGGGAAGAGTACAGAGCTTTGCATCGTCACTTCCTCGGAAGTGGTCGAAATATCTGAAGTTATCAAGCAAGACATAGCAGCAGCGTCTATGATTAAAGAAGTTGCTCGCAGTGGTACTTTAATGCTAGCTATTTATGGTTTACTCGAAGTCGTAAAAACATACCCAAAGGTTTTTACCCAAACTACGCCTAGGTGGGGGATGGATATCAAACCTAAAACCATGGAAGCTCTTTTCCATCTTTTGATGGGAGAAGATTGGAGGTATGACTTCTGGAGAGCTGTGCTATCTGTGGTTTTTGTAGAAAAGCAGTCTTTTCCAGACTTCTGGAAAGAGTTTCATAAAAAGATTGCTCGTAAACCCAATATGCAAAAAGTTGCAGACAAAATCTACAAGGATTACCTACAGCTGGAGTCTGTGCAATGAAAAACGCATTCGTGAGAGAGATTTTTATAAAGAGATAGGGCTGATGCTCTATCTCTTTTTTATTTTGTGAAATAGGTACTTTACATTGTATATAATGTATGTTATTATCAGGGCTTCGCGTTAGTTCTTTAATTTTTAACAACAAAATACTAAATTGGAATGAAATTGAGTTTATCTATGGAGGCAGTAAAATGCCTAATGAACGATCAACGACATCCTGAGCTGAATCACTATGCAGTCGCTTCTTTTATGAAGCAAGTGAAACCTGAACTCAAGGATTTAGATCTGGAATGTATATGTCAGAAGAAAAGATTGCTTTACGAAGGTGAAGAGAGTGTGATTAATCTACTGATTAATTTATTCCCAGATTTATGGCAAGGTTGGTCGTACAAGCCCCCGCCGACCATGAATGAGATAGAAGAGGAATTAAGTAAACGGCTGATGGCTGCTTAAACCCTTAAAATCTTTGGATTAAAGCCTTTTGTTGCGGATTGGAAAATTGTTTACGCCTGGTCAGGATTTCCTGATTAGGCGTTTTTTTATTTAAAAAATGTGCTATATTCTCTTTATCGGCCTCATCGTCCCCGCCTGCCCTCCCGGTTGGTCGGGAGCGGGCAGGTAACAGTTAGGACAGATTGTGAAAATAAAATATCGGCCTCATCGTCTAACGGTTAGGACAGCGGGTTCTCAATCCGCTAATCGGAGTTC
>CAYMIC010000018.1:0-11962 GCA_964390615.1 uncultured Candidatus Saccharibacteria bacterium
AAGGACAATTTTACCATATTTGCTATAATTACTTTATGGACGAAAAAAACTGTATATTTTGCAAAATCGTACACAATGAAATACCGACTACTAAAGTTTATGAAGATACTGACTACTTAGGTATTTTAGATATTCATCCGATGGGTCCTGGGCATGTACAAGTCATTCCTAAAAAACATTATCGATGGGTTTGGGATATGCCAGATGCAGGACGCATGTTTGAAGTCGCTCAAAAAATAGCTCTTGCTCAAAAGAAAGCTTTTGGCGCTGACACCGTGCGCTCACAAATCTACGGCCAAGAAATACCTCACGCTCATATCTGGATCTGGCCCGATGCCCCTGGTGACATAGCTGACTATAAAGGAAACGCTGATAAAATAATTTCTGCCTTAAAATAAAAAACTTGGTACTTTCGTACCAAGACTATTGTTGTGTTTTTAACTATTATTCGTGCGCTTTCATTTGTTCGAAAGCATAATCTCGAAAGGCTGTATCAAATCCACTAAGATACATTTCAATATAAACCAAATCGCGGTTTTCTGCTTTAAGCTTTGCCTCTACGGCTAGTTTATAGCTCTTGTAGTGATTGTATATTGGTCTTTTATCTCCCACTAATTGCTCCCATATAAGAGGCTTGAGTCTATTAACAGGATGGCCGGAGTATTTATGCCCTGGAGCTTCTGACATATATTTAAGTAGTTCAGGTAAATTCCTAAATAAAATTTCTCCTTTGGCACCAGAAGACCAAAACATAAAACAATTCAGGGGATTTTTTTGTCTGTAATTCTTCATGGAACAATTTTTTGTTTAAAATACTCCCTAGAGAGAAATATGTCAACTCTTATTTCAAAGCCTCAATACCAGGGAGCGTGCCGTTGGCTAGGAAGTCGAGGGTGGCTCCGCCACCTGTTGAGACAAAGGTGAATTTATCTTCCATTTTTGCTTCGGAGATTATCTCTACGGTATCACCTCCGCCGATTATAGTTTCAGCTTTGGATTTAGCAACCAAATCTAAAATCTTTTTAGTAGCTCCACCGCCGAGTTCTTCGTACTTACCCATCGGTCCATTCCAAAGAATTAGTTTGGCATCTTTGATTAAAGGTTCAATCATCTTAACTGATTCTTCTCCAATATCTAAAATAATTTCATGTTTTTTTACTTCCGAAACTTTTTTATTTGTGAGAACGCCTGTGGCTTCATCTTTTACCAACACATCCACAGGTAAAACTAATTTTTTATTTTCTAAAATTTCTTTCGAGACGGAAATTGTATCATCCACTAACGAATCCCCCACTTCGAGTCCTTCGGTTTCTAGGAAATCATTGAGCAAGGCTCCACCGATAAAGACTTGATCAGCAAGTGTTAAATATTTTTCAATCAAAGGCATCTTGGTAGAAAACTTGGCGCCACCTAAAATAAATAAAAATGGATGCTTTGGTTTCGAAAATGGTTTCGAAAGATGTTTTACTTCATCTTCTAATTGAAATCCTGCATATGATGGCAACATCTTAGGAACCAAGACGATCGAAGCATCTTCGCGATGTGAAACTGAAAAAGCATCATTTACATAGATATCACCTAGCTTAGCTAGGCTCATCGCAAAGAGTTTATCCGCTCCCTGCTCACCCTTGTGCATTCGAAGATTCTCTAAAAGAATAACGTCACCATCAATCATATTTTTCACCTCAGCTTCGGCTTCCATGCCAACAATTTTCTGAACAAATTTTACCGGCAGATGTGTGTTTAAACTATCAGCTACTAGTTTTAGGCTCATTTCACCCTTACCTAAGTGACTCACCAAGATTACTCGAGCTCCAGCGTCGCGCAAAAAATTAATAGTCGGTAATGCTTTTTTAATCCTAAAATCGTCTTCGATAACACCATCTTTGATTGGCACATTGAAATCTACCCGCACCAAGACGCGTTTTCCAGAAAGATCTTTAATTTTTTTAATCGATTTCAAATTTTTATTTAGCACTACCTGCAACTTCAATGATTTGTAAAAACTTTTTAGAGTCCAAGCTATCTCGTCCAACTAAAAATCCATCTGCTTCTCCTTCAGTCAAAAACCCCAGTGCATTTTTAGGGTTTACCGAACCTCCATAGATTATTTTTACTTCACGTCCTGCCTCCACTCCGAATTTATCACTTAAAACTTTGCGAATAAATATCATAATTTCATGAAATTCATCTGGACGAGCTTCTCGGAGGGCTGTACTACCAATAGCCCAAACAGGTTCGTAAGCGATGATTACTTTATGAAGTGAGCTCTTTGTGATACCAGACAAGGATTCCTCAAGCTGGTTTTTAACTACAATAAAATGCTCATGTTTTTCATCCCGTACTTTCTCGCCGACACATAAAATAGGTAAAGGGCCTTCGTAAAGTAAAGTTTTGATTTTTTTATTTATGATCTCGTTCGTCTCCCCCATAGCTCTACGCTCTGAGTGTCCCAAGATAACATAAGAAGCTCCTGCATTTTCCGCCATCTTAGCAGATATTTCACCAGTACTCGCACCCTCTCCACCAAAGTAAACATTTTGAAGGCCAAGAGGAATTTTCTTTGAAATTTTATACAAACGCTCAAGGTAAATTGAGGGTGGGCAAATAACCACATCTACTTTACTTTTATCAACTTTATTTTTAATTAGAGTTTTAAATAAAACCTCAGCTTCTTTGGGAGAAGAAGGATTCATTTTCCAGTTACCGATCACTATTTTAGTCTTTTTTAGCTTTGCCATATGGAAAATTATATCACAATGAGTTACAATGTAGCTACGCATGGTCTTTCATTCTAAAAGAAAAAAGGCATCTCGAAATCTCTACTTAGGTGGTTTTACGCTTATCGAAGCCCTGGTTGGTAGTGCCATTTTTTTACTTATCGCACTCTCCGGATACAAGGCCTTTGTGACTCTGATGGATGCTGTCGGAGCCTCCCAAGCAAAAATAGCAGCTACTTCTGTGGCTAATGAAAGATTTGAAGTCATTCGAAATCTCCCGTACGATGATGTCGGTCTAGTCGGAGGTCTACCAGTTGGAACAGTCGAACGAGAAGAAACCATCACTCGCAATAATTATGTCTTCGATCTTCTATATACCATCAGAAGCACTGACGATCCTTTTGACGGCACTATTGGCGGCAGTCCTAATGACTCTTCACCATCAGACTACAAACTCGTCGATCTAGATATAACTTGTGCACAATGTAAAGTTTTTTCACCACTCAAGTTCACAACATTAGTGGCCCCACATGCTCTCGAAACTGCTTCTACAAACGGCGCTCTCTTTGTACAAGTATTTGACGCCAATGGCTTACCTATCCAAGGTGCAGATATTCATATTGAAAACACCAGCACTACTCCTGATACCATCATCGATGAAACTACTGACAACGAAGGCTGGCTTAAAATCGTTGATGCACCTCCAGGAGTAAATGCTTACAGCATCACTGCTAGCAAAAATGGTTATTCCACCGAAGAAACTTACCCGATAGGCGGAGCAGCTGGAATAGACCCACTGCATCCAGATGCTACTGTCGTAGTTCAACAAGTTACTCAAACTAGTTTTTCCATCGATCGATTAGCTAGTATCGAAGTAAGTAGCCAAGGCCCAACCGCCGAGGCCTTATGTGCACCAGTTGCAAATGTCGGATTCTCTTTGACCGGAGCTAAACTTATCGGTAACCCAGATATTTTAAAATATGATACTACAGATTTCAGTACAAATAGCGGAGGCACACTCACAATCCCGAACCTAGAATGGGATACATACACCTTTAACGGTCTTGGATCTACTTACGATATAGCTGGTATTGATCCATTCCCTGTCTTTTCTCTGACTCCTGGACAAAGCTTAAATCTAAACATTTCTGCTGTACCGCATGTAGCTAATGCGCTTCTAGTATCAGTGGAAGATGAAAACGGGGTACCAATAGAAGGTGCCGCAGTACGATTAGAAAATAGTCCATTTGATGAAACTAAAACCACTACTGCTTCATCTGCATGTGCTGCAGCAGGTCAAGTGTTTTGGAATGGATTAGCTACTGGAACTTATACTTTAACAGTCACCAAAGCAGGTTATACCGACTACACCACTACTTTCGGAGCCTCTTCATATAGTCTTAAAAAAGTAATTCTTTCTCAATAGTATGAAATCTCAAATGGCACAAAAACAAAAAGGAATTACCTTAATCGAAACTTTATTTGGGGTTGCAGTATTTGCACTGATAGCTATTGCCATGGGCACATTTGGTAGAAATTTATGGTACTACAACACCGCCATAGGCAATGGTTTAGATAGTGCAGATTCAGGCAGAAATCTAATGAAGGTTATAACCACCGAAATTCGCACCGCCTCATCTGCAAATACTGGAGCTTACACCATCAGCCAAGCAAGTGCTAGTTCATTTACTTTTTATTCTGACGTTGATGATGATGGTATGAGAGAAAAAATACGATACTTTTCAAGTGGCACAAACTTTCAACGAGGGATAACAGAACCTACTGGAAACCCACTCACCTACAACTCGGCAAATGAAGTTGTAAAAACTGTAGCAAGTAATGTCACCAACGGTAGTACTATATTTGAATACTTCGACAAAAATTACGACGGTAGCACTGCCGCACTCACATCACCAATCACAATACCATCTGTACGATTAGTAAAAATAACAATCACTGTCGATAAAGATACCAATCGTCCACCAGAGCCAATGACTTTTTCCACTCAAGTCTCTATGAGAAATCTAAAAGACAACCTTTAAAATGAAAACAAAAAAATCACAAAATCAAAAAGGTATGCTCATAGTCCAAGTACTAGTTTTTTCTGGAATCATGATCGCCATCATAGCAGCACTTGCTTCTTGGTCTTCAGTAAGCATCAAAGCGGGCCGAACTGCTCACCTCCGCGAACAAGCCATCCAGTCCGCAGAAGCAGGTATAGACTACTATCGATGGCACCTGGCTCATTCACCTACTGACTACCAAGACGGAACTGGAACTACTGGACCTTATGTACACAATTTGGAAGACAAAGATGGTAATATCGTCGGTCAATTCTCTCTAGACATAACTGCGCCTGCCCTAGGCTCTACTCTAGTATCTATCAAAGCTACTGGTACCGCGACTGGAAGCACTGTGGGTAGAAAAATCTTGAGTCGAGTAGCCAAACCTTCTATTGCAAAATACGCTTTTGCGGGACATGATGCTATGCGATTCGGACAAGGTACAGAAGTGTTCGGACCAATTCATGTTAACGGCGGTATCCGCTTTGATGGCTTAGCTCACAACATAGTAACTAGTGCTTCTACTACATATGATGATGCCGACCACTCTGGTAATAATGAGATCGGAGTTCACACTCATGTAAATGCTCCACCATCGTCCGGTGTAAATGACACTTACAGATCAGTTGAAGCAAATCCAAATTCTATTCCTTCTCGAACAGATGTTTTTGAAGCTGGTCGTCTCATCAGCCAACCGAGTATCGACTTTTCCGGTTTTACCACAGATTTGGCGACATTAAAATCCAACGCCCAAGCAAGTGGTTTTTATAGAGATATCGCTGGAGGAACATACAAGGGATATCACATCGTACTTCAGACCAATGATACATTTAAACTTTATAAAATAAACTCCTGGGTATCTTTGGGGCACTGTGATGGCACCGGATCAGAAACTTTGAGTTGGAGTATTAATAGTGAGACACTCCAAGGCACCTATGCTTTCCCGACCAATGGAATCATATTCATTGAAGACCATGTAGTTGTGAACGGGCAAGTCAATGGTGCTCGACTCACTATCGTCGCAGCAGACTTGCCAGTACCTTCTGACCCTGCCACCTACAAAAATATAATTGTTAACAATGATCTCCTGTACACCAACTACGACGGATCAGACGCTATCGGTCTTATCGGTCAAAAGGGAGTAATGGTCGGCTTAGTCAGTGAAGACGATCTACGAATAGATGCAGCTTTAATCGCCCAAAATGATGCCGTGGGTAGATTTTATTACATAAGTGACGGAAGTAGTTGTGCTTATGAAGATAGAAGTACTTTGACACTGTATGGCATGATTGCTTCCCATGATCGCTACGGTTTTGCATACACTGGAGGAGGTGGTACGGGATATGGAACTAGAAATATCACTTACGATGCTAACCTGCTCTATGCCCCGCCACCAAACTTTCCGATCACTTCCGATCAATACCAAATCATCTCTTGGCAAGAAGTAAAAAATTAACTTATATTATTCAGCACTGAATACAATGGAGTGATCATTGAGATCGCAAAGAATCCCACTCCGGCACCAATGATAATCATAAGGAACGGCTCAATGATAGTCGAAAGACTTTTAGTTTTTTCTTCGATGTCATTTTCATAAAACTGCGCAACTTGAAGCAACATGTCTGAGAGTTTACCTGTCTCCTCTCCTACTTGCATCATCTCTGACATCATAATCGGATAGAGTTTTGGATTGTCTTCAAAAGCTTTAGAAAAAAGTTGGCCTTTTTCTACTCCAATAGCTGAATCTCGTAAAACTTTTTTATAGTAAATATTTTGAACCACATCTTCAGTAATCTCAATTGCACGAGTGATGGAGACTCCAGAGACAAGTAGAGATGACATGGTCCGCGCAGTACGAGCAGTATTTACTTCTTTAGCCAAAGCACCGATAATAGGTATTTTTAATATAGCAAAATCCAAATACTTGGTCATAAACTTGGCTCGAAAGAGCATGAACAAGCCGGCACCAGCACCAAAAATTATAAGGAATGACAAAATCAGATGCTCAGAGAAAAAATTTCCGAGTCCTATAATCAAACGTGTAGTCGGCGGTAAATCCACCCCGAGTTCTTTAAATGTCACCGCAAGAGTTGGCACCACGAAAGCAAACATCAAAACTCCGATGATAACCATAGCCATAAGAATAACTCCTGGGTACAGCAATGCTCCTTTGACTTTTCTAGTCAGGGCATACGCTTTATCTAGGTTCATGCCGATCTCGGTAAGCGAGCCAGCCAAATCTCCAGACTCCTCTCCTGCCCTAGTCATAGATACAAACAATTTCGAAAAAACTGCTGGAAACTTTCCAAAGCCAGATGATAAAGTACCTCCTTGGTTCACCTCAGCATCTAGGGCGACTATAATGTCATGGAATTTTTTATTTTTAGTTTGTTTCTCTAGGACAGCGAGTGCTCGAGAGAGCGACAGTCCAGCTTTGATCATTCCGCTTAAATTTTTAGTAAACAAAATCAAATCACTGGTCTTTACCCTGCTCATAAACGAAAATAAGGAATCCAGATTTAAATTCATCTTCTTTTGCTCTTCGATAGCAAGAGGTGTCTGCCCACGAGAACGAAGCTCGCGAGATAGAGTATAACGATCTACTGACTCCATAGTGCCAGTTACTACTTCACCAGTATTTGATTTTACTTTATAGGAAAATAACATTTTTTATTCAGAAACTACACGGAAGACTTCTTCGAGAGTAGTCATACCCAAAACCGCTTGGAACACTCCGTCTTCGAGAATTGTCATCATACCTTCACTCTTGGCTACTTTTTCTATCTCATCCGCCGAACCACCTTTTGAAATTATTTCTTTTATCGTGCCACTAACTTTCAAAACTTCATGGATACCGACTCGTCCTGAATACCCATCTTCGGAGTCACCACCTTTAACTGCTTTATAAAAATATATCTTATCCCAAGTGTCCTTATCTCCGACCATCTTTTCTGTTTTTAACAGGGTAAGCATGCGATCCAAGTCCACAATCTTACCTAGGTTTTTTATTTCGGCCTCAGTCAAGAGATATTTTTCCTTACTAGCGGTTAGTTTTCGAACCAAACGTTGGGCGATGATGGTTTTTACAGTGGAAATAATTAAAAATGGCAAAACACCCATATCCACTAACCGTGGTATAGCTCCAGCTGCAGAGTTAGTGTGGATGGTAGAGAGCACCAAGTGACCAGTAAGCGAGGCGTTGACTGCAAGCGATGCTGTCTCTCCATCTCGAATTTCTCCAACCATGATGACATTGGGGTCTTGCCGCAGAAGTGACCGGAGACCATTTGCAAACGTAAGTCCGATTTCAGGCTTTACTTGCACTTGATTCACTCGAGGCATTTGGTATTCGATAGGGTCCTCAACAGTAGAAATATTTACTTCGGGTTTATTTAAAATATCTAACATGGTGTAGAGAGTAGTGGTCTTACCCGAACCTGTCGGACCAGTCGCCAAGACCATACCTGTCTTTTGTTTTAAAGCTTCGTAAATTCGTTCCAAAGCTTCACCATGGAAACCCAACCCCTCGAGAGAAAAACCGTGAGTACTTTCCTTTAAAATACGGATAACTGTTTTTTCTCCATAAAAAGTTGGCAGGGTCGACACACGAAAAGAAACTTTATCGCCATTGTCCTCTATTTTAAATCTTCCGTCTTGAGGCAAACGTTTTTCATCGAGCTTTAAGTTTGAAAGCACTTTAATACGAGCCACAATTCCAGGAGCAGCGGACTTGTCGAGCGTCATAGCATCATGAAGAATACCGTCAATACGGTAACGCACCACTAAATCCATCTCTCCAGGTTCGATATGGATATCAGATGCATTTTGCAAAATACCATGGAGTATTATAGAGTCGACGATCTTGACCACTGGTAAATCTTCCGCCATCTCTTTGAGCTCTTGAGCAGATTTTTCTCCACCTCCTTCTTCTTTGGAAAGTTTTATACTACCGACTTCCTTTTGAATGATATTAGTAAATTCAGCCTGCAAGCTTCTCTTGTATTGCACCAGTGCCGATTTGATCGACTGAGAATCAGTCAGTCTAGGTAGAATCTTAAAACCAGATCGCTTTTTTATAAAATCAATAACAGGTAAATCATCAACATCGAGCATGGCCACTTCGAGACCCTTCTCCCCTTTTTTGTAAGCGATGATGTTGTAATTGCGAGCGATCGCTTCAGGGATCAAAGACAAAACGTCAAAACCTATTTTTTCTTTTTCAAGGGAAACAAAAGGTATCCCTAAAACAAAAGCTTCGATTTTTCGAAGTTCACCTTCACTTATTTTACCTTCAGACAAAATCATGTCGGAGAGTTTTTGTTTTTTAGTTTTGGCTTTTTTAGCAATTTCCTCGAGATCAGTTTTGGAAATCAAATTACCAGCAAGAATTGCTTTCTTAAGTTCAGCTTCACTAATTTGCATACTTATAGTATACCAAACACCAAATAAAAAATCCCCCGAGTGGGGGATTTTTTGGAAAAATTTGATTTAGAACGTAGATAAAGTAGCTCTTCGCCAATCATTAGTTGCTACACAAACATATACATAACTAGTTCCCGACACAGTTCCCCAAGAAATCTCTCCTACATCACAAGTAGAAGTCGGGGTGGGGGTTTTGCCAGTTCTAATACGAATGTTGTCTCCATTAATATCAAGTAAGTCAGTAGGGATAGAGTTATTTATACCAATATTTCCATTACCTTTAGCTGCAAAAACTGTATGGGCTGTAATAGTATAGGTTGAACCAGTTGGCACAGCAGGGTTGAAAGCTACTGCTACAGTTAACTGAGTATTACTTGCAATAGCAGTAATCTGCTTTGACTGCCCTCCAAAAGTTGCTGTATCGCCAACCTTAAATGTATTTGTAAAGTCCGTACCTACTCCAGTCACTGTAGTAGAATTTAAACTAGCTGATACAGTACCAGGACCATTACCTGACGGTTGACTAACTTGAAAAGACACAGAAGGACTTGTGGTACCTACACCAACATGCCCAAAAACTGGATTAATAATCGTATCATTTCCTTGCTCATTTATACGCAGATCTTGTCCATCCCAACTTTGAATATAAGAATTGGTACTGTTAGTTCCTAAAGTAAATTGAGTAGTACCTGCATTATCTTTTAATGCAAAACCATAAGTTGTGTGATCAGAAGGAGTGGTATTGCCAACCTTTTCATTTATAGTGAACTTATTGGTTGGAGAAACTGTGCCTATACCAACATTTCCTGTACCACCTTGATTAAATATATTCGAATCTGCAACCCAAGCATTTGTAGGTGAGCCTGTATACTTCATAGTATAACCATCTGTCCCGGAAGGAAGGCCACCAGAAATTGTGGCCCAAGCACCATCACCTCTCAAGTACGTAGTTGATGAAGGTGAGCCTGTAATAGCAGAAGCAAACAAAGGAATACGGTTTGTTGCAATTTCTTCTATGGCTCCAGTACCAGCTGTAGTGCGCCCGAGAATTTTTGCAGTATTCATAGTTAAATCTCCTGCAGTTATAGAGCCTCCATCAACCTTGTTAGTAAATTCTGTATACTTAGCAGAAGTCAGTAAACCTCGAGCCGTAGCTGAAGCATCTGGAAGATTAAATGTATGTGTTGTACCAGAAGAAGTTATTCCAAAGTTTGTACCAGTAGTACCAGTAGTAAATGTTTGAATTGCACCTGTTAAACCATTCAAACTAGTTATGCCCCCACTCCCACCAGTCTGATCATCTACCCAAGATAGGACACCTGTATCAGTAGATTGTAAGATTTTAGTAGTACCTGTTGCTGGTAAAGCAGTTGGCAAAGTAAGTGTGTAGGAAGCAGCTATTGATGTTGGTGCTTGGATTTTTGCAGTATCAACCCCAGCTCCAGTTTCTTTTAAGAAAAGTCCGCCAGAGCTTGCACCAGTAATTATCATAGAATACTCCGCACGAATACTTCCACCAAAAACATCCAACCTATTATTAGGTGTTCCAGAACCTATTCCAACATATGTTCCTGTATCTTGAATACTAGAAGTTCCTAAAGTAGTACTAGTAAGCCATTTTGGTATATACCCTGCACTACCAGAACCACCAACTCCACCCGGCCATGTTGTTATACAACTAGCACCTAAACAAAATTCATTAGCTTTGACTCCACCATTTACATCGAGCATCTTTGTAGGAGCAGTCGTCATACCTATACCTACATTGTTTCCTTGGCTATTGATTAACAAAGGTTTAGTATTCCAGCCCTGTAAATATGAATAGCTGCCATCCACACCAAAAGCTAGTTGTGTTGTACCAGCATTTTGTAAAGCGATACCATATGTTGCAGGAGTTGCAGGGTTAGTAACTGAAGCTTGATTAACAGTAAATTTGTTTGATGGACTTGCCCCAGTATCTATACCAATAGTGTTACCGCTATTTCGAAGAACACTAGAAGAAACCCAAGACGTGCCATCATGCCTTAAAGTATCTGCAGAATTACCTGTTGGTAATCCGCCTGATGATGAAGCCCAAGACAATCCTCCAGATCCATCTGTTTGTAAAAATTGACCCGAAGTTCCATCTGTTGTAGGTAGTGTTAAGGTGTAATTAGTGAAAGCCACATCAGGAGCCTGGATTATGGCCTTTCCTGCAACAGGACCGCCAGAAAAAGAGACTACTCCTCTTGCTCCTCCAGTCAATCCAAGTGTCAGCAACTCTCCTGGAGCTGTTCCGGCGCCTATACCTATTTTAGTTCCAGTATTTGACAAAAATGTTGTAGTTTGCCAACTTCCTGAATTGTAACGCAAGGTAGCAGTTTCAACGCCGGTCAATGGTAGACCAGCATTTTCCCAATGAGCCAATCCATTTGCATCTGACCATAAAACTTTACCGTAACCTTGAGTTCCATCAACGATTTTTACATTGCCAGTAACATGAAGTTTTGCACCAGGATTATTATTTCCAATACCTACATTTCCTTCGATGATTACACCGTCTGCTTGTCCTGCTACGTTGGCATACGCACTACCGACATTTAAATTTCCAGCAATACCAAGTCTTGCGCCTGGAGAGGTTGTATTTATTCCTATATCTCCATCAGTATCATTGAACATTACAGAATCTCCAACAGTAGTCGCTGTAGTAAATTTCGCAATACGATTCAAAGTTCCATTCACTCCACCAGCACCAGGAGGACCTTGTGGGCCTTCGGG
>CAYMIC010000019.1:0-11931 GCA_964390615.1 uncultured Candidatus Saccharibacteria bacterium
ACAACTGAAGCCAAGATACCGATGATCGCGACAACCACCAAGAGTTCGATCAATGTAAAACCTTTTTTCAAATTCATTTTCATAAGAAATTTTTACTTATTTATAATTAATAAACTAATAATTTTTCCTGCCAGTATTTCCAGCAGATAATCGACTTATTTTAATGCCCTAATTATATAACATACACAATATAAAGTTATCCACAGTTTCTTTATTTCACCCCACCTAACCTCCCCTTCGCAGGGGAGGAAAAAATCCCAGATACGTGATTAGCAGTTGCTCCCCTTGCGAAGGGGGAGCTGGCGCCTTGCGCCTGAGGAGGTGATTAAGAAATTCCACCTGCAATGTTGTAGATCGGCACAAGTACAGAAACAAGAAGTATACCTACTCCCAGACCCAAAACTACGATCATAACCGGTTCAATCAAACCAACAAGTGTATCCACTGCATCATCGACTTCTCGTTTATAAAAGTCCGCGAGAGTTTTTAAAATTTGTCCGAGCGATCCAGTCTCCTCACCCACCTTGACCATCTGGACCATGATCCCTGGTAGATACTCGGGGTGCTTTTCAAAAGATGCTGACATAGTCAAACCCGCTTTCACGTCTTCGGCAACTTCCTTCAACACAGCTTTATAAACTTTACTGTTAACCACGTCAGAAGTGATATCGATAGAACGAATTATCGGAATACCAGAGGAAAGCATGGTATCTAGGTTGTCCGCAATACGAGAAAGATATAACCGTCGGAACAAAACGCCCACCACTGGTATGGACAATCTAGTTTTATCAATATACTCTTTTCCCTTCTCAGTGATTGAAAGTCTCCACACCCACACACCAAAAATAACAATAAAAACAAGCACTATGAATCCATAGTGAACAAAGAAATCTGAGAATCCAATGACTATTTTAGTATAAAGTGGGAGTGCTTGTCCTGAGTCTTTGATGATTTCACCGAGTTTTGGAATAACGACTACAAACATCAAAGTCATAACCACAAAGAAAGTGATGATTACGAAGATCGGGTAAATCAAAGCATTTCTAGTTTTAGAAGTCAGCGCATACTGACGATCCAAGTATTCGGCCAGGTGAAGAAAAGTTTGGTTCAATTTTCCAGTTTCTTCTCCAGCTTTCACCATGTTGATATAAAAATCTGAAAATACATCTGGGTGCTTTGAGAGTGCACCAGAAATAGACACACCAGCTTGTAGATCATCCCCCACTTGAGTAAGTTTTTTACCTAGCAACTTGTTTTCCGAGTTTGAAGAAAGTAAAGTGAAAGCTTTAAGTGCAGAAACCTGGGCTTCAAAGAGTGTAGCGATCTGACGAGAAAGTATAACCACATCCTTCATTCGGACTCGATCAAAAAAAGAAATTTCAAAAATAGATTTCTTGGCCTCTACTTCTTTGATCGAAAGAATTATCAAGCCTCGACGCTGAAGTGAAGAAATAGCTGCGTCTCTACTCGATGCATCTATTTCTCCATCCTTTGGTATTCCTTTGTCGTCAACAGATTTATATTTAAAAAGCATCGTAAAAAATTAAGTTACATCATTCTCTCAAGTCCTTTCGGATTCAAAGAATATTGATAAGCGTTCTCGATGGTAATCTCACCTGCTCGTACGAGCTCAAGAAGTGAATGGTTAAGATCTATCATACCTCCTTCCATGCCTGTCTCAATCACTACATCTATCTCGTGAGTTCGTTTTTCACGAATCAAATTCGAAACTGCATTGTTATTCAATAGCAGTTCGTAAGCAGGTATGAGTCCTCCAGCGATACGAGGAATCAAGCGTTGTGAGAAAATTCCTAAAAGTGATGACGCTAATTGAACCCGAATCTGATCTTGTTGAGAACCTGGAAAAGAATCGATGATACGGTCGATGGTTTGAGAAGCATTGTTGGTGTGTAATGTTGAGAATACCAAGTGACCAGTCTCGGCTGCCGTAACTGCAGTTGAGATAGTTTCCGGAGTACGCATTTCTCCGATCATGATGACATTCACGTCTTCACGAAAAACAGATTTTAGTGCTGAAGAAAAGTCCTTGGTATCTATACCTATTTCCCGCTGATTTATCATGGATTTGTTTGGAGTATACACATATTCGATCGGGTCTTCGATGGTGATGATATGTCTAGTCTGCTCGTTATTGATGAGGTTTATCATTGCCGAAATAGTCGTAGACTTTCCCTGTCCTACTGGCCCCACCACTAGAAAAAATCCCTGCTTTTTACGAGAAAGATTCGCGAGTACTTCTGGTAAATTTAGATCAGGTAAGGATTGAACCTTTGGCACTAGACGCATAGCCAAGTTGATCATACCTTTTTGGAAAAAAGCATTGCCTCGAAGTCGGGCTTCACCTCGAAAATCATATGAAAAATCAAATTCTTGTTCTTCTAAGAATCTTGCAAGTTTTTCTTTATCTAGCATCTCACCCAAGATGCCTTTCATATCATCATTAGTTAAGGGTTCATGTTTGACCAAAAATATAAGCTCCCCTGCAACTCGAATAGCTGGCACTCGCCCGGCACCCAAATGCAAATCTGAACCATTCTCATGAATTACATTTAGAATCAAATCTTCAAGTTCTTTTTTATAATTGGTCATGTTAATTATTTATTTCCTTTTTGCTTTCTAAAATTTTTACCACTTGAGATATCACTTCCGTTGGTGTGGAGTTTGCCTTTACTATATACCCTGACACTCCTAGGCCGTTCGCACGATCTACATCTTCTTGCTGACTTTTATTAGAAAGTATTATCTTGGTTGCCTTCGGCGCTAAGTTTGATGTATTTATCTTTTCTAAAACTTCAAAACCATCCATACCAGGCATAGTGATATCCATAAGAATAACGTCTGGTACCAACCCCCCTTCGAGTTTTTGGATAGCTACCGCCCCTTCGGTAAAAGTAGAAACATCAAAATTGCTCTGACTAAATTTAAGTGCATACATGTCGAGCAAAAACCCATCATCGTCGACTATTAAAATTTTCTTTTTTTCTCCTTCCATTTGCGTATTCTAATTATATTATAATATAACTCAAAAAGCTCTAATCGCTTTCACTATTGAAATTATATGCTTCCATAAATGGAATCACTCCATCCACAGCTTTTAACATAGCATCTTCTTTCATGGTAAGCATTCCGTTTTTGCGGGCAACTTCATAAATCGCACTATTGACCGGGTTTTTCAAAATCACTTCTTGAAGCTCCTTATCGATCTTGAACATTTCAAACACGGCGATACGACCCTTAGTTCCAGATGGACACTCGGGAGTCGGAACAGTATCATACATCTCTTTTTTAATTTCAATTTCTTTTCTATATTTTTCTGGAAGATCTTTAAAAGACTCTTCCATTTGCATTTTAATAGACTCTTCCATCGGCACTAATTTCTTTGATGACTCACAAGTAAGCCGTGCCAAACGTTGAGCCATCGAAAGAATCAAAGTAGGAGCAATCAAGTACGGATCAACACCCATGTCGATAAGTCGAGGTATAACACCTATAGAATTATTTGTGTGGAGAGTAGAGAGCACCAAGTGTCCAGTGAGTGCAGCTTGGATCGCAAGTTGCGCAGTTTCTTTATCGCGAATTTCTCCGACAATGATGATATCTGGATCTTGACGAAGAATAGAGCGAAGACCAGAAGCAAAAGTGTACCCGATCTCTGGCATTACTTGAGATTGGTTAACATCTGGCATGTGATATTCCACTGGATCTTCGAGTGAAACCACATTGCTTTTCTCTTTATCAAGCTCATTCATTATTGAATACAGTGTTGTAGATTTACCAGAGCCTGTCGGTCCAGTAATGAGAATCAAACCATAAGGTTTGCTGATAGCTTCGCGAACAAGCTCTACATTGTGCTTGGATAGTCCGAGATTCTCAAGTGACCGAACTCCTTTTTCGGTATCCAAAATACGGATAGCCAACTTCTCGCCATAGTTTCCAGGCATACTCGATACACGAAAATCTATCTTGCGACCATCGATACTCGCCGAAAAAGACCCGTCTTGAGGTTTTCGCTTTTCATCCAAGTGGAGTTTGGATAGAACTTTAATACGAGCTACGATTCCACTATGAATCCCTACTGGCAACATGATAGTAGTATGAAGTGTACCGTCCACACGATAACGAACACGCACCTTGCCACCAATGTGCTCAATGTGAATATCCGATGCCCCACCCTCAATTGCATTTTTTAAAATCACTGCTACGATCTTGATAATCGGTGCATCTTCAACTATTTTTCCGCCCCCATCTTTAACATCTTTAATTTCTTTAGAAAGCGCATCTTCATTCACACCTTTCAAATCGATCGTCTCATCTTTATTAAATTCACTGATAGCTTCACCAACTTGGATAGAAATCCCCTTGTAGGCATTCATCACTTGCTCATAATCTGACTCTGAAATCAAAAAGATTTTAAAAGGTTTACCTATTTTTTGAGATATAAATTGCAAAGCATCAACACCTTGAGTATTTTCAGGATTAGTAATACCAACCTCTAATACATCGTCAGTTAAACCAAACGGTACAAAGTGATAATAAGTCGCTGAATCTTCAGGAATAAAATTTAAAATATCAAAAGATATTTTTTTAACATCAACTTTTGCCGTCGGCATACTAAAATACTCACCCTTGGCTGCAAGTAGCTGATCTTCGAGTACTCCCATAGACACCAGAGCCTTGTCTATATTGCCTTCAAACTTTTCATCCGCCAAGGAACGCACTTCCACCACCTGATCTTTGGTGATAAAGCCTTTTTTTACTAATTCATCTAAGAAACTCATAATTAGTTTGTGGTCGTATTAGTAGAAGTATTTGGTGTGGTTGGAGGTACTGTCGGATTACTTGGAGTAGTCGGAGTTGGATTCGGAGAAGTGATAGTAACTGGCGTAGAAAATGAAGAATTTACGGCTGCGGCAGAAATGTCGTTTCCAATAGGCGCAAAAGGATTCGGACGTCCTTCGGTACCATCTGGCACCAAAAGAATAGTAGAATCTTGAAGAGAAATAAATGCTTCTTCATTGAAAATCGAATCATTGAGACGAATATTTTTTACATTTAACAGAACTCCCAACAACTCTTTTGCAATCATAGAGTCTTCTTCCTTGAGAGTATCACTTGTACCTGTTGCTACTTCTGTAGAACCAATCAGCCGAGGTGCCTCAGTAGGTTTTTTTACAAATAACAAATAACCACCTACGAGTACTACTCCTATCACCACAAAAATTATTATATTTTTTATTTTGGATAGCATATTAATTCTTGAGCCAATAAGTCTTAATTTTAAAACTATACTTGTATGTGTCGGCCTTGCTTAGCAACGGATTGTCTACTGAAGAAAATTGAATCGAAGCGATATCCACAATACGCAAATTGCTCTCCAAATCTCGAATGAAGTTTAAAAAATTGGCATAACTACCTTCAGTTGAAAAAGATAAATTCCAGAGACCGTATTCTTTACTATTCAAGTTTGCATTAGAACTTCCCGCTTGCACTACAGTGCTATCTGCAGAATCTTTGGCCACAGAATCATACTTTACCTCTTTTAAAACCATGCCGTAAGGTGAGGCTATCTTTTCTATCTCTAAAATCAAACGGATATTATCCACACTGTCTGGTAAAAGTTTCTCCAATTTTTCTAAATTTGCTGGATCAATGGAATTATATTTCTTTACCAATTTATCTCGCTCATTTTCGAGAGCTTTCGAGTTATCAAGCGCTTGATTATAAGCAGCCATCTGTGCTTTGAGTGTAGTAATCTCATCATACACTGGAGAAACCAAAGCAAAAAATCCTACTATGGCTGCTCCTATTAAAATAAACGGTGCGATTAGTCTAAGCATAAATTATATATTGGTAGGTGGTACACTCTCCCGTCCTCCATCGGTTTTTATAGTTTGAGTATAATCCACAAAACTCGGGTCGACCGAAAACGCGAGTTCAAAGACAACATTACCTTTGTCATCTAAAGAAAGATTGGAAAAAACTGGATCAATGATGTTTTTATTTTCTGAAAACAGATCTGCTTGAAGCGCAACGGAACGATATCCAGTAGCCACACCAGAAAGTTTTATCGCGACATTGTCATTATTTCCCTCTCCTAACTCATAACTAAACTTGGTATAACGCACTGACTTCATAGTGATTTCACTAAGTGCTTCAAATACAGGAGATATAGAAATGTGTTGGCTTAAAATATCACTCGATGCTGAAAGGCGCTTATCTAGAGTTTGCAACTGAGTAATTTTAGCAGGTTCAAATCGATTTTTAGCAATAGTTAAATCTTTCTCCATAGCCGAAATACTCTTGGTTAAAGTACTCTTATAAAAATACAGCCCACCAAGAGAAATAATCATCGCAAAAAACAAAAAGAAAGACACTATAGTCAGTAATCCGACTGGACGTTTAGAAACATCTCGATCTTCCACGATCGGTTTTTTAGGTATAAACGATGTTTGGAAATTTTGTTCCATCTGCTTTTATTATTATATCAATAAGCGAAGAGCAAGCACAAGCATGTGTTGTGTATTATTGTAACTTTCTGAGAGCCAAACCTATGGCCACTGCAAATTCTGGACCTGTAGCTTCTAATACTTTTTCCAAAAATGCCGGTGCGCCGACTTTTGAAAAAGCATGACCGATTATAACCTCTGCTTTAAAATTCTCAGTGGCTGTCTCTTTAAAACCTTTCAACATGGCACCGCCACCAGTGAGTATAACTTTGGAGATAGTACGATTGTATTTCTTTTCGTAACCAGAGAGGACATTGTTGGTCTCAGAAAATATATAATCCACGTGAACTTTTATAATTTCCGCCAAGTTCTTTTCTTCAGGACTACCAAAAAGACCGAATTCTTTTTTCATTTCTTCTGCCTTTGCAAAAGGAACACTTAAAGATTTAGAAATAGCATCACTGATATCAGCACCCCCGCGATTTATAGTGTGATAGCCTTTTACAGTTCCAAATTCTACTAATGAGAGCTTGGTGCGCGAAGCACCTAGGTCCATGAGCAACACCAATGAAAGTTCGTGTTCAAAGTTTGAGCGAACTGAAGAAAATATTTCTACTTCAAAAAAGTTTGCTGTGATACCAGCTTTATCGACAATAGAGCGCAGGCGACTAATGGAATCATTTTGAATTGCTACTACCAAGACTTCCCGCTTGGACGCGGTAGCCAGCGCTTTTTCTGGATCATGAGACTCTTCATAATTTGGCTCTTTAGCAGGTAGTGGAAAATAATCTACTGAAACTTCGGTGATAGGTACTGGTATATATTTACGGGCCTCAGTAGTAACTATAGTGTCCATATCACCTTCATTTATTTCTGTAGGTAATTCTAGGGTAAAAATCAAACTAGACTGCACTGGAATTGAAAGTGCTGAAGAAGGCGTGGTAGTTCCGGATTGTTTTAGAACTTCCTTTAAGGCTTCAATAATCTTGTCCTCCGTCAAATTTGTAATGCGGCCTATTTCAGTATCTCCGTACGGCCCAAGCGAAATAGAACCGTAAGTTTCTAGTACAGCTTTACCTCCTTTCTTTTTTATTTCTACAACCTTGATAGCAGAAGATCCGATGTCTATACCTACAGCATTTGGAGCTCCTCCACCCTTCAAGAAAGAAACATTTGATAAAATATCTTTGAACGGATTACTCATCTTGTGTGATAAAATACTTATGCATTATATCATATATGGGAATACTACTCTACCTACTCGATATAGTTTTTCCTGTGAATTGCCTTGGCTGCAAAAAGGCTGGTACCCCTCTATGTCCTAAATGCCTAGGAGACTTCAGAAGAGCGGAGCGGCCAACCGAAGAATGGATTTATTCTATGTTTGATTATCGACATCCCAATATGAAACGTGCAATCTGGCTCATGAAGTATGCTGGTAAAAGAAATTTAGCAGGAGTCTTTGGAGAAATGTTAGGATCTCATCTAGCGCTCGAGCTTTCTGAGCTCGGACCCTTGGAAAACTTTCACGACCCAATCATGATTCCCATTCCTTTGTCTAAAAAAAGAATGCGTGAACGCGGATACAACCAAACCGAACTTTTGTGCCAGTCCATGCTTAAGATGAATAAAAATCTCGAATACCAAAATAAAATTTTAAAGAAAATAAAAGAGACCGAACACCAAGCTCGACTCAAGGATCGTTCTGTGAGATTAAAAAACTTACTCGGAACTTTTGAAATTGTAGATAGAGACTTAGTGCGAGGTAGAAATATTATATTAGTAGACGATGTCACCACCACTGGAGCTACCCTCTCAGAGGCAAAAAAAGTTTTAAGAGCCGCTGGAGCTAGAAAAGTGATTGCAGTTACTATAGCTCACTAAGCTTCCTCGGTATTCTTTAAAACTTCAGCATCTGGATCGTGGACACTGGCTTCGGCTACTAAATTTGAGATAAATTTTCTTTTAACCACAAAATCACCTAAGAATTTTAAAAATTCTTCTCGCGCTTCAGATTGCCCACTCTTTGTAAGATTCGAAACTACATTCCGTTCAGGAGACATCTCAAAATGCCCGCGAATCTCACCATCTTCATACACTCGCAAGTGGTACTGCTCCCCAGTATCTAAAAGTTTTCTCCAATTGAGAACCTCACCTCGATCCACATGGGCCTTAAAGTTACCACCAAACCCCCATTCACGATGAAGATAGACTTTAAGATCTGCTAAAGTTTTCCCTTCGGCTAACCATCCAACTGGAAAACTTTCACGGTCTTTGGAACCTGTAATTTTTGAGAGAAAACTTTTTAGAAAATTCATACAACTAGTTTACTGCATCGATAGCGTCTTCTGCAAGCTCTACTGCTTCGTCAGCTAGATCTTCGGCATCGTCATAGTCGTGATCGTCATATTCGTCTTCAGCGTCGTCAAGGCGATCTTCTGCTTGTTCGAGTAAATCTTCAGCATGACCTACGTAGATATTGTCATCTCGAGCATCTTCGATTTCATCCCATGCATCATCGATAGCATCTTTGGCATCCTCGATAGCGTTCTTAGCAGAACTTCTGTCACCACCTCCATCTGCATCATCGATAGCGTCTTCTGCGTCCGACAAAGCTTCGTCAGCTAAATCATACGCTTCATCAAAATCTCGATCTACAAAAAATTCATTGACTGCATCGAGAATATTTTCCTTAGCATCATCTAATGAATCTTCCGCTGAAGAAGTATTTTTATTTGAATCATCGATCTCATCTTCGGCATCTTCAATCCTCATCATAGCTTCACGGATTTTTTGTCGAGCTCGATCTTCACTGGAAGAGTACGTATAGTTGTTGTTATTACTGTAAGAGTACGTATAACTATCAGTAGTGACTCCTAGAACCTGGCCACCTGTATTGTAATAGCTTACAGATCCGAGACCCATCATATCTATATATTTGTTCCTAGAAGAAGCACTCCAAGTTCCAAAAGCTGGGACTCCATAAATCTGCTGCCAAGAGTAAACTGCATCACGAGTTCGAGGACCGTATACACCGTCTGGACTCAGGTACCCATAAACTCCAGTAGTGTTTAAATATTGCTGCAAACACGCCACATCTTCACCTCTAGAACCAAGTCCTAAGTCACGATAAAAACTACAGCCATTGGCTCCGACAGCACTGCCAGCAAATACTAAAACCCCAATCAATATTCCTTTAAATATGTATTTTTTCATAGTATTTTCATATAAGTTAAGCTGATAATAGGCCAAAAAATCCTCTTTTTTAGAGTATGTCACAAGGGTAAAATAAGTCAATTTATTGCGGAGCCCTTCAATGCTATTCAGGACTCTCGCAAAATATATGCGAAATCTTATTATTTTGCGGAGCCGGACGGATTCGAACCGTCGAGGGGTTTTGAAGCCCCTGCCTCTTTAGCAAAGAGGTACGTTAGACCACTCTGACACGGCTCCACGACACACAACTCAAAAACAAACTCACTTTAGCATATTTAACCTTTTTTTTCATTTCTTAGTTATAATGAAATACATGCAAGAAAAAATACCCGAGAAAAAATATTTATATCATATGGTTCCTAACGATATGACTCTCGATGAAAATGGAAATGCTATCCTCTATCCTTTAAACATGCTCAAAGAAAAATTTCCTGAACTTTATGAAGTTAAAATTCAAAAATACAAAAATGATCCACAACACCCAGAGAGGACTAGTATTCCAGAAAAATTAGTACCGACATTAAAAGACGCAGCTTGGGGTGACGTCGTACAACTGAGCCCAATACACCCAAAAGATTTAATCGAACTATTAAAGAGTGAGGGTTTTAACTACAAACACTTAAAATTCTACCAAGTTGACCCCAACAAATTAAACCCAGAAAATACAACAATTTTTTTATATAAAAAAGATGTAGTAGACAGTGACCCTGAAAATTATTCAGAATTCTCTGAAGAAAAATTAAAAGAACATTCTGTATTACCCCAAAGAACTAAAGACTATTACAGAAATATTAAAAATCACAACGAAGCAACACCAAATAAAGAAGATAAGAAGAAATTATATTTATTTATTGGAGTGCCTCATGTATTCCACAAAGGTCCTATCGATGTTTCAAACTTCCCTGTCATATCAGCTGAGCAGATTGAAGAAACTACTTAAACTTTTGAATAGTTTGAGAAACTACTTCCACCACACCATTTTCAAACATAGTCGGCAAGATTCTGTCTTTCGATAAATCTACTACATGTCCTGCGAGGGCCTCTGCGATAGCACTAAACATTTCAATTTTAAATTGAGGAATATTCCCGTCGAGCATTCCTTTAAATGCTCCTGGAAAAACTAGAGAATTATTTACTTGATTCGGAAAATCACTTCTCCCTGTAGCTACGATAAACGCACCCGCAGAGCTCGCAACATCGGGCATTATCTCTGGTGTTGGATTCGCCAAAGCAAAAACAATTGCTCGCTCCGCCATCGAAGAAACCATATCTTCACTCAACACCCCACCCTTGGATAAGCCTATAAAAATATCAGCGCCTCGAACTGCATCAGAAAGTGCCCCGGGTTCAGGTTTTAAATTGCTAGCATCAAGTAATTCTAATTTTTCTTTAGTTAAATCCTCTCGATCTTTATGAATTATTCCCTTACTATCACAAAAAATAATATTCTTTATTCCATAGATTAAGAGCAACCTTGCAGTTGCCACTCCCGCTGAGCCAATACCACTCAATACAACCCTCACATTTTCTTTATTTTTTTCTACCAGTTTCAAACTATTGATAATACCAGCAAGTGTCACTGTCGCCGCGCCCCATTGATCATCGTGCATGACTGGGATATCTAATTCCCTTCGCAATCTCTCCTCTATCTCAAAACACTTTGGCGCAGAAATATCTTCTAAATTAATTCCACCAAAAACTGGAGCGATCTGCTTCACAGCTTTTATAATTTCTTCTGTATCTTGTGTGTCTAAACAAATCGGAAAAGCATCTACTCCAGCAAATTCTTTTAAAATACTAGCTTTGCCTTCCATCACTGGAATCGCCGCCAAGGCTCCTAGATTTCCAAGACCCAATATGGAAGATCCATCGCTTACGATGGCGATAGTATTTCTCTTTAGTGTATACTCACGCGCAAGATAGGGATCCCGAGCAATTTCTCTCGACACTTCAGCCACTCCTGGACTATACGCCAAAGACAACACCTCCTTGGAGTCGAGTTTTACCTTACTTACAGTTTCTAGCTTACCGTGATATTTTTTATGTAAATCTAAAGATTTTTGGTAGACATCATCGCTCATTCACCTAGTTTACAGCACTAATGGAAAAAAACCATAGTATTTGCTATGCTACAGACATCAGTTTTCGGGAAGGGCCCGGGAGGGCACGAAGACATGGCGACGAGTGAAACGAGGAGGCGTGGATGAGTGGTTTAAATCAACGGTTTACTAAACCGTCGTTCCTTAAT
>CAYMIC010000020.1:0-11786 GCA_964390615.1 uncultured Candidatus Saccharibacteria bacterium
TTACTTGGTACTTCGAGTACCAAGTTTTAGTTATTTAGATTGCTTCTACTGGCTCTACATCAATGTGCTCGTGAGGTTTTATTTTTTTATAAGTATTGAGTATAAAAATAAAAGTAATAAATAAAATTACTCCAGCTAGCACAAAAGGTAGACTGGGGAACATCTCATAAAGAAATCCTCCCAAAAGAGGTCCTAAGATCATGGATAAAGACATGATTGATGCTAGGATACCCATATCTTCACCTTGTTCTTCTTTTTTAGAAAATCCAATTATTTGACTTGTCATTATGACTCTCATTAGTGATTGACCGAAAGCTGTTATGATAAGCCCTAATAAAAAAGCAAATTTAAAAGGCATAGCCATGATTAAGTATCCTATTGCAAAAGGAATAAATATCCAAACCATTAAAAATGATTCCTTGAAATATTTAAGCCAAATTTTTTGAATAGCAAAAGCTTGGTTGATAGATATTATGATTCCAATTAAAGCCATTAAAAATCCAGAAGCTATAACTGTCCAAGAAAATATTTTAGCTATATATAAAGCAAATACGGATTGGTTGAGTGAAATTGCAATACCAAAAAGTAACCACGCAATGTAAAGTGGTAGGATGTTTTTATTTTTCCAAGCTTTGAATATAGGAGCAAAGGGGTTTAAAGATATTTTGTTAGTATTTCTCTTGTGGTGAGTTTCAGGCAAAAAGAAATAAGCTAGGATGGTGTTTAGTAGAGACATGATGCCGACAACTATAAAAGGTAATTTCATGCTTATACTCGATAACACTCCTCCAATCAAAGGTCCGATAATAAAACTTATTCCAAAAACTGCCCCGATTAATCCCAAGTTTTTTGCTCTCTCTTTTTTATCTTTTGCAATATCAACTAAATAATTTTGGGCAGTTGAAATATTGCCTGCAGCTAGTCCATCTATAATTCTTCCTAAAAAGAGACCAAAAATTGTATTTGAAAAAGCGAAGATGATCCAACCAATAGCGCTAGAAGCCAGACTTATCAGGAGTACCGGCCTTCGACCTTTTCTATCAGAAATTGCTCCCAAGATTGGAGCGCTAAAAAAAGAAAATAATGCAAAAACTGCAAATAAAGAAGTGACTACTATGCCAGACACATGAAAAGATTCTACATAAAAAGGTAAAATCGGGATGATTACTCCTAATCCTAGGACATCTAGGAAAACAGTAAAAAGTATGATACTTTTTGGTGAAATTGTAATTTTATTTTTCATTATAGGGTTTTATTATAGCATTTAAATGTAGATTATATTTTATGAAATTTGGTATAATTCACTCATGAACATGTATGAAAGACGAACAACTATAGAAAACAAGAATCCAAGCAAAATGCTTCAGGGCATGCTGAAAACCTCGTCAGAGGAGCTAAATAGGGCGGTGGAAGACGAGCATGGAATACAAAGTCTTCTTGCTCTAGATGGAAGCATTGATCCTGATGGTTATACAGAAGTGTTGGGCAGGGAAGTCATTGAAGCAGATAAAAATTTGGTGCACGCAGCGGAAGTTGATTTTGTTAAGCCTTCTTCAATCAATGTACAAGCATCGTATAAACAAAAGTATGGCATCACTACCGAAGAAGGAATTTTAGAACAATGGCGGAAAGATAAAGTTTTTCAAAAAAATGGCCAGATGGAAATGGCCGCTACGTTGTTGCTTTCGGAAAAATTGGGCAAGGATTTTTTGGTGGTTCGTACTGCACCATTTGATGATTATATAAATGGAATTGATAACTTGATTTTAGATCGAGTCTCTGGAGATATCGTCGGCGCTTTTGACGAAGTTCATGGGGGTGGAACTGAATATCAGGGTCAGGAACAAATTAAAAAGAAAAAAGAAAAAGTTCGAAAAATTGCCATGAAAGGAGGCGCTCAGATTCGTTATGGTTTAAAGCTCGAAGATGGAAAACTCTCCCGGGCTAGTTTGAAAGGCGTGCCAGTATTTTATTTAGGGCTTTTGAGTAAAGAGCTAGAGGAATTAGAAGATGGTTTGGGTAAAAAAGATTCTGCAAAAACTGATAAGATCTTTAAGCAATTAATAGATTCTTTAAGACAGCAACAGCGAGAACTTTTAGAAATAAAAAGTAGTTCATTGTTTAAGTCTCGTCTAGAATCTTTTGCTAAGTCTCTTTCTCGTATTGGATTTTAAATTTGAAAAATAAAAAAAGGGAACAGAATTTGTTCCCTTTGTATTGTTTCCCCAAATGCTTCAGGGTGTTCCAGCTTGGCTTTGTCTCCTAGGAATTTTATGTATTCCCGAAGTCCAAAACTTGCATTTCGAGCTCTCATGGCTTCTATGAAGTCTTCGACGTCTGCAGGTTTACCGTCAATCAGGAGATTCGGATTATGTTTTTTGAATCTCTTTTTTGCTTCAAGGATTTTTTGAGGATTCTTGAAATCTTCAACATAGCCTACAATGCTATTTCTGTAACTTTTGAATGTGATAAAATTCACACTCAAACTTCTTAATCGCCACAATGCTCTTTCAAGTGGGCTTAGGTTGTGACCCCTAAGCTCTTTCCAGTCGATTGTTGACCAACATGAAAGCATCCTTGCTATTGCATCAAAATTCAAAACGGGATTAAATCTTCCGTCTTGATTTGATATAGCTGGATCATGTCCATACACTTCATAGTACTCGCGTATTCGAATCGAAGGTAAAACTTTCAATCCGAAGTCTTTAGCAGTACCGTCTGTAGTATGGATCAACCCTTGTACGCTTGATCCCGGATTGTCTACAAACTCTTTTGCTCCGCTTTCCTGCATAGCAAGACCGAGTAAAAAGTGCTTGGGAAGTAGAGGGTGGAATGATTCCACTGCGTCGGTTATGTTTTGATAACATAATGCGCGGATTAATTCAGCACCCCTAAAATTCAGATCCAAATTTTTTATATTAGGGGAGTAAACATCCCTGTATATTAAATTTGGACTTTGGTAATCGCATTCACCCGGGGGTGTTGCGTATGCCTCTATCGGTTCCCAGTCTTCTGTGCCCAACTCTACAAAGTAGCGAAAGGCAAAAATAACCGGTATCGCGAGGATTATCCCTTGCGTAATTGGGTTAAATCTCCTAAAACGGAGAGGTGATGTAATCAGCCATAATAAGGCGAATCTCATAAAATGTAGTGCATTCTTCATATTCAGTTTTATGTTTTTGTACTTAGTTCCTTCACATTTTAACACATAATGCCCTAAAATGTCAAATTTGGGGTAAAATGGCTTATCTATAGTGTTTTTAGCCTTATGTTGCTATAATGGCCCTATTAATAATTAATAGTGGTTTTGAGGTCTCTGGCCTCAAGCTAATTAAAGAAATACTATGGCTGAATTAAAAGCATTGTGCATGAAGTGCCGAGATGGCAATAACAAGCCAACTATGCAGACTATGACTAACCCAGTGGTTACCAAGAACGAAAAGAATAGATACTCTGCTAAAGGTACTTGTGCGGTTTGCGGAGGAAACATGTTTAAGTTCATGTCCGAAGCAGATGCTAAGACTATGATGTAAAAAGAGGAAGCCGGCCGAAGGGCCGGCTTTTTTCGTAAATACTATTTGGTCTGTTATACTGTTAGGAATGACATCAAAAAAGATTAAGGAATTTAAAAATATGTCCAAGCCTAAAAAGCTATGGTTCTTTTTTTTATTGTCTGTGCTTTTTTTGGTGATGTTGATTTTCTACCCAGGGTATTTGCCGGTAGGCAAGGTGACTTACAGCAGTGCTGGCGTAGAGAAAAGTGCTTTCTCAAAAGTAGCGGATGTTTTAGGAATAAATAACGAACCAGTCGTGCCAAAGATTCCAGAACTAGATAAAGCAGACTATGATGCGCGAATGTTAGCTCTAGCGAACAATCCACCACCTCCAGCTCCAAAAACAGTAGTCGATGCTACTACTGGAGAGACCAAGATAGTCGAAACACCAGCACCAAACTATCCTTGGCCGGTAAAAAATCTACCATATCCAAAAGACGGCCGTGCCATACTTCCATTTAAGAGAGTGATAGCCTACTATGGAAACTTGTATTCCAAGAAAATGGGTGTTCTCGGAGAATACCCCGAGGCTGAGATGTTGGCGCGACTAGATAAAGAAGTAAAAAAATGGGAGGCCGCGGATCCAGAGACACCAGTCCAGCCAGCCCTTCATTATATTGCCGTGGTGGCTCAAGGTTCTGCTGGAGCTGATGGCAAGTATCGAGCTCGGATGCCTGATTCTGAAATTGATAAAGTGCTCGCGATTGCAGATAAAATCGACGCAATTGTTTTTTTGGATCTTCAGGTTGGTTTTTCAACCGTAGCAATCGAAGTGCCATTGTTGGAAAAATATTTAAAGATGCCTAATGTGCACCTTGGTCTTGATCCAGAGTTTTCGATGAAGAGTGGTATACGTCCGGGAAAAATTGTCGGAACTATGGATGCTACCGATGTAAATTTCGCTGCAAATTATTTGGCAAATTTAGTTAAAGAAAATAATTTGCCACCAAAGATTTTGATAGTGCATCGATATACCCAGAAGATGTTGACTAATGCTTCTTTGATTAAGACTAGTCCTGAAGTTCAGTTGATTGTTCATATGGATGGTTGGGGAGGAAAAGCTAAAAAGATAAATACTTACAAGCAGTTTGTTTACAAAGAGCCAGTGCAGTTTACTGGATTTAAACTTTTTTATAAAAATGATGTCTGGGAGGCAGGGACTACTATGTTTGAACCTGCTGAGCTTTTGAAGTTAAATCCTCGGCCGATTTATATTCAGTATCAGTAGAAATAAAAAATGGAGCCTTCCTGAAGGGCTCCATCAAATGGGGATTGACTCCTTTGAGTCCCAAACCAAACTTGGTCCATGTGGATTATATAAAATTGAGGACTAGCCTCGAAAGAACTTTTAAAATAGGATCGGTGCCATACTCACCTCTAATAACTATGTACACCGATCCATGAACTAAAACGATAAATTAAATGAATTATTGCATTTTTAGTCCATTTGTCAATCAGTAAAGTGCATAAACTTGAAAGCCTCTTTTAGTAGTTATGATACAATAGATAAGCCCTAAATTTGGGATTTAATAAATTAAATTTTTTTAAAATATGAAAAATACATATGCAATTATTTTAGTCGTTTTAGTTTTGCTTGGTGTAGTATTTTTGGTTACAAAGAATAATAAACCAGAAGATCAAATGGAGGCGGACAAGAGTGAGGTAAGTGGGGTGAATGACAACGCTTTAGATGATGCCTCTTCAGAAGCTGTAGAAAATAATACGGAGGTTACTGTAACTACTCCTAGTGTCAGTACTTCTCTAGGGGATGTGAAGCAATTCACAGTTACAGGAAAAAACTTCTCTTTTTCACCTTCTACTATCACTGTGAACAAAGGCGATAAAGTTAGAATAACTTTTGATAATACTCAAGGTTTTCATGACTTTGTAATTGATGAATATGGTGCTGCCACAAAACAAAGTCAGGCTCCTTTTAAGGAAGTTGTAGAATTTATTGCAGACAAGTCTGGAAGTTTTGAATTTTACTGTTCAGTCGGTACTCATCGTCAGATGGGCATGAAAGGTACACTTATAGTTAAATAAATATGTCTTTGGAAGAAAAACAAAAAAGTAGTTTCTCGATTGTTTCTCGTTTGAAAAGCGCCAATCACGCATGGCGAGGTATTGGTATACTCGTTAAGACTAGTCACAATACTTGGGTTGAAGTTTTTTTTGGCATTTTAGCTCTGTACCTGGGGTATATACTCGACATATCTAGTATGGAGTGGGTTGTGCTGGTTTTAGCCATTGGGCTCGTAATTGTGGCTGAAGCCTTTAATACTGCCATAGAAGTAGACATAGACCTAACTAGTCCAGAATATCATCCATATGCTCGTGACACCAAGGATGTGGCTGCTGGCGCGGTCTTGCTTATGGTTATGGTTGCTACTGTAATTGCCTTGATTATCTTTGTGCCTAAAATATTGCCTAACTTCATCTAGGGTGGTAAAATAGGCTCATGAATAATCGAGTAAAAATTTTTATTTTAGTAATAGTGCTTTTGATATTAGGTACTGTAGTTTTGGCTATGACTAGCGACCATAGTTCTGCCGGTGCACCCGGAAAGTACGATCAGTTTGCTCAATGTTTACAAGAAAAAGGTGCAAAGTTTTATGGAGCTTTTTGGTGCCCACATTGCCAAGCGCAAAAGAAAATGTTTGGTACATCCGCAAAATATCTTCCTTATGTAGAATGCTCGACCGCAGATGGTAATGGTCAGACTCAAGTTTGTATTGATAATAAAGTATCTAGTTACCCAACCTGGGAATTTACTGATGGTTCACGACTTACTGGAGAGATACCACTTACAACTTTAGCTGAGAAAACTTCTTGCGTGTTACCAGAATAACTTATTGATTATGGATGCTCAAAATGTACACTATTTAAATGTTTTTTTAGGCGGAGGAGCAATCGTGCTTCAAGTTCTTTCTGTTGTAGCTCTTTACTTGCTCTTTGTTGGTCCAAAGAAAAATCAATACCTGGCATTTATCGATAAGCATTATTTAAAGATAGGATTTTTATTGTCACTTTTAGCCTCGGTCTTTCCATTGATTTATTCTGAAATCGTAAACTTTCTACCATGCTATCTTTGTTGGTGGCAGAGAGTGTTTATGATACCCCTAGTTTTTATTTTTGGTTCGGCTATTTGGTATAAAGATAGAAAAGTTGTTAAATACACTTTGCCAATACTTTTAGTTGGATCTTTGATATCTATTTATCATAATTTTGGATACTATTTTGGAGAAACTAGTAGTTTGCCATGCGATGCTTCTGGAGTTTCTTGTTACCAGCAACTTGTATCAGAATTTGGAGGTTATATATCCATACCTATGCTTGCTCTGACTTCTTTTTTATCTCTAGTTACCCTAGTATTAGTAGCGCATTTTTATAACAAGGAGGATTAGAATATCATGCAAACATTAAACAAAAAATTATATAAAAGTGCTGAGAATAAAGTAGTCATGGGAGTACTAGGTGGCTTTGGGGAATATTTCAACATTGACCCAGTGATACTGCGAGTTCTTTATGCTGGGATTAGCATCTTTACTGCTGTTATCCCGGGTATTATAGCCTACCTTGTAGCAGCACTTCTCATGCCAAACAATCCAAATCCAGTGCATCACGAGTCTCATAATGACCACCATGGACACCATGATGCAGGCGAAGGTACCCATGCCCATTAAAACTTTTAAGGAAAAAGTTTTAGAAATTGTAGCTAAAATTCCCAAAGGCAAAGTCATGACTTACAAACAAGTCGCCGTAAAAGCTGGAAGCCCAAATGGCGCTCGAGCGGTCGGCACTTTGATGAAGGGGAATTATAGAAAGGATGTGCCGTGCCATAGAGTTGTTCGTAGTGATGGCAAGATAGGAGACTACAATCGAGGTGGGCAAGCAATGAAAATTAAAATTTTAAAACAAGAAGGAGCTTTAAAGTAAAAATCAATATGAAAAAGTATATTATAGTGGCAGTAGTAGTTATAGTTTTAGGTAGTTTGTTTTTTATTAATAATAAAAATAAGCAATCAGGGAACGAGGGTAGCACAGTTGAAAATTATTCTACTGAACCAGGGAATGCTATTCCTGATGAAGCCGAAGTAAGCACAGAATTAAAAAATAGTAATATTAACAATAATAAAAAAGAAAATATTATGTACGCAACATTACACACAAACATGGGCGATATTAAAATAGAATTTTTAGAGGAGTATGCACCAAATACAGTAGCAAACTTTAAAACTCTAGCTAGTGAGAATTTTTACAATGGAGTAAAATTTCATCGAGTTATTAAGGGTTTTATGATTCAAGGTGGCGATCCGTTAACTAAGGACGATACCAAGGCATCTATGTGGGGTACTGGTGGCCCTGGATACAAGTTTGACGATGAGATAACGGAGATGAATAGTAATGCCATCGGAACTATCTCTATGGCCAATGCTGGTCCAAATACCAACGGTAGTCAGTTTTTCATTAACGTCGCCAATAATAATTTTTTAAATGATAAGCACACTGTGTTTGGAAAAGTTGTGGCTGGTATGGATGTAGTGACTAAAATCGAAAATACACCAACTGCTCCAGGAGATAGACCTATCACTCCTGTTGTAATCGAAAGTATCACTTTGGAGTAATTTTCGATGACTATATTTTTAAGCTATCTAAAAAAGTATTGGAAGCTGTGTGTACTCACGCTAGGGTTAGCTGCTATCAATCAGATATTTTCCTTACTCGATCCGTATATATTCCGATTTGTGATCGATGATTATGCCACTAAACCAGAGCTCTACACCAGGGCTGAGTTTTTTCACGGCGTCCTGATACTCCTCCTTGCTATTGTGGGAGTGGCTTTTGTGTCTCGGGTAGCTAAAAATTTCCAAGATTTTTATCTAAATAAAGTTGCTCAAAAAGTCGGTGCGGATTTATATACTGATGGTGTGGCCCACACCCTCGCCTTGCCGTATCGTATTTTTGAAGATGAAAAAAGTGGCGAGACTTTAGGAAAACTACAAAAAGTGCGACAAGATACTGAGAAGTTTATTGCTTCAATGGTCAATGTTTTTTTTGTTTCATTGATTGGATTTATCTTTGTTTCTGTTTATGCTTTTACTATCTACTGGGGTGTAGCAGTGATATATATCGGTACTATACCAGTCATCTCTATCATCAGTCTGTTATTGTCGAAGAAAATTAAAAAAATTCAAAGTGTCATTGTGGCCGAGACTACAGCGCTGGCTGGCTCGACTACTGAATCACTTCGCAATATCGAGCTTGTAAAAAGCTTGGGCCTAGGTGAACAAGAAATCGATCGACTCAATACCACTACAGAGAAAATATTGAAACTAGAGCTTAAGAAACTTAGATATTTAAGAAGCCTTTCTTTTATTCAGGGTACTATTATAAACTTCTTGCGTACCAGTATTCTCTTTTTCTTACTGTATTTGATTTTTGTAGGTACTATCACTTTTGGTGAGTTTTTCTCGTTGTTTATTTATTCTTTCTTTGTGTTTGGCCCACTGCAAGAAGTTGGCAATATCGTAAATGTATATCGTGAAGCACAGGCGTCCTTGGTGAACTTTGATAAGTTGATGAAGACAGAAAAAGAAAAAGTGGCCGAGGATGGACACAAGATTGAAACTCTAGAAAAATTATCTTTCAAAAATATTTTCTTTGGTTATAAAGATGAAACCTTGGCGCTTGAAGATATAAGTTTCGATACTACTAAAGGTGAAACTATCGCCTTTGTCGGTCCTTCTGGGTCCGGCAAAACTTCTCTAGTAAAGCTTTTGGTTGGACTGTACACTGCGAACCGGGGAGACATACTTTTTAATGGTGTCTCGATGTCAGAACTCTCCAAAGAAGATTTTCGCAAAAAGATTGGTTTTGTGACTCAAGACACACAACTCTTTGCTGGTACTATTCGTGAGAATCTACTGTTTGTGCGACCTAATGCCACTGACTCGGAATGCTTAGATGCCTTAGTTTCAGCTCAGTGTAGCTCTATCTTAGAGCGAGGAGGTGCTGGGCTCGATACTGTGATAGGTGAGGGTGGAGTAAAACTCTCAGGAGGTGAGAAGCAGAGACTCTCAATAGCTCGTGCACTACTTCGTAAACCCACACTTCTGATATTCGACGAAGCGACTTCATCGCTCGATTCTATAACCGAAGAAGAAATTAGTAAAACTATTCGTGAAGTTTCTAAAAAGATTGCGCCAATCACAGTTCTTATTGCTCATAGACTTTCAACCATCATGCATGCAGATCGTATCTATGTGCTTGAAAAAGGGAAAATTATTGAATCTGGTTCCCACAATGATCTGCTCTCTCAAGCCGGCTTATATCACGCTATGTGGAGACAGCAAATAGGGGAAAGGGTGTAATTCTATGTTAAAATGTAGGTATTAATACTTAACCTTAATTTTATGCTTAAAGGATTTAAACAATTTATATTACGAGGGAATGTTGTGGACTTGGCTGTCGGAGTCATGATCGGTGCGGCTTTTTCGGCTGTTGTCTCTGCACTTGTGGCTAATATTTTGACTCCATTAATCGGAGCTATTATTAAAACTCCTGACTTTTCTGAACTTTCTTTTACTATTAATGGTTCTGTATTTACGTACGGCTTATTTCTTAATGCTTTGATTGCCTTTTTGATTGTTGCTATGGCAATTTACTTTTTTGTAGTTACTCCTATCAATGCTTTGATTGCACGAAGTAAAATGGGCAAGCCCGAAGATCCTACGAATAAAAAGTGTTCTGAATGTTTGAGTGAGATACCGATTGCGGCAAAGCGTTGTGCATTTTGTACTTCCACTGTTGCTTAATAAATGTTTACAGCTAAAGAATTAAAATTTTTAAAAAGTCTAAACACTCCAGCCAAAGTGCAGGATTATTTGAATTCTATCCCTTTTAATTTCGAAAAGAATGGAGTAGATACTATCAAATCCCCACTTCGCTCTATGCGAGAAAAGAATATTCATTGTTTTGAGGGCGCTCTCCTTGGTGCTTTTATTTTGTCTTTACATGGATATAAACCCATGCTACTTCACTTGAAAACTACTAAGCATGACTTAGATCATGTTATAACTCCGTTTAAGGTTGGGAAGTACTGGGGAGCATTGTCGAAAACTAATCACAATGTACTCCGTTATCGTGAGCCAATTTATAAAGATATCCGAGAGTTGGTGATGAGTTATTTTCATGAGTATTTTTTAAATGATGGATCTAAGACTTTACGAGAATATTCTGATATCTTAGATTTAAGTAAAGAAAAAAAAGGTTGGGAGATAGATGAAAAAGATCTTTGGTATATTGATCAAAAACTCGATCAAATAAAACACAATCCTATTGTACCGAAAGAAATTTTAAAAAAATTACGCAAAGCAGACAAGATAGAAATATCGGGAGGCCTGACCGCGGAATATAAAAAATAATGACTGATATACCAAGTAAAAGATTGATAATTGCGCAAATAGTTTTGATATTTGTTTTGCCTGTCTTTTTGCTTTACTTTAATGTCGTTCCTGATTCTTGGCGTTTGTTTTTTCTTTCAGCTGGGTCTTTAGCAATTTATGGAATAATTCGTCATGAATCTTGGACACACGAAGAAATGGGTTTAAGACATGACAATATACGTCGAGCCTTACCTTTGTATTTAGGTTTCACTATTCTAGCTATCGTAGCACTCTATTTACTGGATGAAAGAGTAGACCCAGTGAATTTAAGTGATAAAGTATCCCAAGCATATTTATTTCGAACTTTAATTTTATTTTTACCAATTTCTTTCTTTCAAGAATTTGCTTTTAGGTCTTTCCTTATTCCACGACTTAAATTAATTTTTAACCACAATTTAACTATTGTTTTAGTCAATACTCTGTTGTTCACGATGATTCATGTTATCTATCCTTCTTTGATTATAGGACTGCCACTGGCTTTTGTTGGAGGAATATTTTTTACTTGGCTATATTTGAAATATCCTAATTTACTTCTCATATCTCTCGCTCACGCAGCGACAAACATAGTAGCCATATTGCTTGGCTTTTTTACTATTCATTAGTGATATAATAATTCCATGGATCAAGAATTACAAAAGAAAATTGATGAGCAAGGTTTAAAAATAGATGCTATTTATAAGTCAGTAGAAAAGACCAGAAAGTATTTTCTAGTGATTATCTGGGTGACCATCATCATGGCTGTGCTTCCTATGATAGGGCTACTTTTTGCTATACCGAAATTTATTGG
>CAYMIC010000021.1:0-4529 GCA_964390615.1 uncultured Candidatus Saccharibacteria bacterium
ATTCCTTATCCTTGTGATAGTCTGCAGGGCATACCTAAGACTACTCCTGAGATAATCGCTAATCCCAACAAAAAAGTTTTCCTGTTCACAATTCCGGAAAGTGTATTAAGTTCTAAAAGTGATACGGTGTGTTTCCTCAACGAAGCACTAGTGATCAAAAAAGGAACTACCTTCATAGAAATGCGAACAGCAGATAGGACCGGGTTTAACCGGTTCGTCAAAACTTCAAAGGGAATAGTTCTCTTCAGATACCACCCTCCGAAATACACTCCGAGGGCATGACATAAAGACCGGGCAACTCTCTGAGTTCTCGGTTTTTTTATTTTATCTCAATATATATCGGGCAGTGGTCGGAGGTGAAAATAAAAAAGCGCAAACCTTTTTAGTGTTTGCGCCTGATTCATTTCTTCTCCCAAATTTTGATTTGAGGGTGAATGGTTACTCCAAAACTTAAGAAATTTCCATTTTCAAAATCTGTTCCTACTTCACTCCATATTACAATTACAAGATCTTTCCCAGCGAAGATAAATTTTTCCCCTCCAATACCTAGGTATTTATCTTTTTTACTTAAGTTCTTGGAAAAGAAACCATATATTCCAAACTCATCAGATAATGCAAAACCATGCATGGTTTGTAAATTATTGCCTCCAAAACTATACATCATGTGGTGGTGTGTTTTTGAAGTTAGAAAATTCATACTTGGGCGTAAGTCGTAATAAGTCTTAAAGTTATTACCATCTCCAATTTTTTCAGTGGCAATTACGGGGGTCATTAATCCAAGAGTGATTTTTTGCAATTCAAGTTTTTCTTGGCTGAATAACGAAAAGGATATCACTGAGAAAAAGATAATTAATTGCGATTTCATTTTTTTAGTTTTTTAAAGATCAAGCCGAACAATATTGTTCAACATATATAATATAGCATAATGATATTAATTTGTCAACTAAAATATCCTTATTTATCAATATAAAACAGGTATTTTAATAAAAAGTGTTGACAAATTTTCAACAAATATGATAAAATAAGGCATGTTAGAAAAACTTCTAAATCAGCTCGGACTAGGTCATAAAGAGCAAATTGTGTACAAACTCATATTGGAGCATGGAAAAATCGCTCCAGCACTTATCTCTCGTTTGGCAAAAATAAACAGAACTACAGTTTATAGCGTCGCCAAAGAACTTCAAGAAAAAGGTTTGATTATTGAAGATCTTGGAGGACGAACTTTGTATTATTTACCTGTACGAGATACTGAACTCGAAAAAGTAATAGAAATAGAAAATGAAAAAGCAAAAAATAAAATAGAGTCCATTAAGGAGCTACAGGGATTTTTGAAAAATATTCCAGAATCCAAGACTTATTCAGTCCCAAAAGTTAGGTTTGTTGACGAAGTTGATTTAGAAAAGTATTTATATGAAGCAAGCCCGCGTTGGATAGAGAATCAGCTCGCTACTGATACTACTTGGTGGGGATTTCAAGACCATACTTTTGTAGAGCGTTACGAAGAATGGATAAAATGGTTTTGGAATAAAGCACCAAAAGAAATTAATCTAAAACTTTTCAGTAATCAATCTGAAATCGAAGAAAAAATGAAAGAAAATAATATAGATAGGCGTCAGATTAGGTTTTGGAATGAAGGAGGTGAACTTACTAGTACAGAGTGGATAGTAGGGGACTATATTATTCAAATAGTCACAAAAGAAAGGCCATACTATTTAGTGGAGATAAAAGATTCAGTGATGGCTCACAATTTGAGAGAAATCTTTAAAGCTTTGTGGAAAAAAAATGATTAATTTTTTTATTTAATCTCAATTAAAACCGGACAATGATCAGAGCCTAAGACTTCTGGCAATATCTTGGCTTTTTTAACTTTTGATTTTAATCTTTCACTTACAAATATATAGTCTATGCGCCAGCCGATGTTTCGGGATCTAGCATTTGCAAAATGACTCCACCAAGAGTAGTGCCCATTGCCTTTTGTAAAAATTCGGAATGTATCTACAAATCCGGCAGCAATAATATTATCGATACCTTCACGTTCTTCATTTGTAAAACCTTTTTTACCTACGTTTTCTTTTGGGCGAGCTAGGTCCTCAGGTGTGTGAGCAACATTGAGGTCTCCGCAAAAAATTACTGGCTTCTTTGTATCCAAACTTTTTACATATTCTAAAAAGGCAGGATCCCAGAGCTTATGCCGAAGGGGAATGCGAGAAAGGTCATCTTTGGAGTTTGGAGTGTAGACAGTGACTACATAAAAATCTTTGTATTCGGCAGTGATGACTCGCCCTTCTTTTTTGGGGTCACCATATTTGTCTTCGAGTTTGTATTTGTTTTCTATTTTTTCTCCAAAACCATTTTGTATGCTGAGTGGTTTAGTTTTGGTAAAAATTGCAGTGCCACTGTATCCTTTTCTCTCCGCAGAGTTCCAATACTCTTGGTAGTTTTTCAAATCAACTTCACTTTGATGCTGTTCGGCTTTAGTTTCCTGTAAGCATAAAATATCCGGTTTGTATTCTTTTACAAAACTCTCAAAAAGCCCTTTCTTATGTACCGCCCTTATACCATTTACGTTCCAAGAAATAATTTTCATGTTAATTGTTTTTATTATGAAACTTTTTATGAATCTCACGGAGTTTACTGTCGGTGACGTGAGTGTATATCTGAGTGGTGATGATGCTCGAGTGGCCGAGCATGACTTGAACCGAGCGGATGTCGGCGCCGTTACCTAGTAAATCTGTCGCGAACATGTGGCGAAGGACATGGGGAGTTACTTTTTTATAAATGCCAGCTTTCACAGCATGACCTTTTACTATTCGTTCGATCGAGCGTTTATCTAGGGATTTGAGTTCTTTAACTTTACTATCTTTCTTTTTATTTTTTACACCAATGCCACTATCTACTTGGACAAACAATGCTTCACTCATATCTTTTCTAGCGGCTAGATATTTTCTAAGTGCGCTCTTGGCCTCATCTGAAATAAAAACTACTCGTATTTTACCCCCCTTACCACGGATAGAAAAGTCGTCTCGAGATAGGTCGATATCAGATGTGAGTGAGCAGAGCTCGGACACACGCAGTCCAGTAGAAAAAAGCATCTCGAGTATGGCACGATCGCGAAGATCTTTTATATCAGAGCCTGAAGGGGAGTCCATCAAGCGCTTGAGTTCAGTGGGAGTGATGAGGTCTAGTTCTCGTTCGGGAATTTTGGCGAGCTCGATTCGATCTGGTGCTAGCGACTTTATATCTTCTCGTGCTAAATATTTTAAAAATGCACGAAGCGCAATCATGTAGTAATTTTGAGTTCTCTTTCTTACAGTACCTCCACCTTCTTTGTTGTACTTACTTGGTTGGCGATTAAGCCATAAACGAAACTCGCGAACCAGTGTGTCTGTGATATTGCTCGGGTTGTCGGTCTTAGCAAATTCTAAAAAGCGAGTTAGGTAGTGATCATAATTCTCGACTGTCTTGAGCGACCGTCCTTTTTCTATCTCAGTGTATTCCAAGAATTGAGTTTTGAGAGTCTTGAGCGATGCCATGTCAAAATTATACCATGTCGCACAATATTTTTACTTAATGGTACTTGCCCCGTCGCTCGCGAGCGACGGGGCTTGCTTTTTTTAACGATATATGCTAGTATATAGGTATGTTAGCTACAAAGAAAAAACAAACAATTATTAAGAAAAGTCAGATTCACGAGAAAGATACTGGATCTTCCAAGGTTCAAGTTTCTATTTTGTCTGCTCAGATTGACGAATTGGCAAAACATTTAAAGAAACACAAAAAAGATAATCACTCTCGAAGAGGATTGATCAAAATGGTTGCTGATCGCCGAACTCACTTGAAATACTTAGAGCGAAAAAACAAGCCTGTGTATGAGGCTCTCATGAAGGAAATAAGTTCATAACAAAAATTCCCGCTCAAAGCGGGATTTTGTTTTCTGGGGTAAGATTTTTTGTAGGTGATATACTATATATAGTAGGTCGATTTTTAATAATTTAATTTGCGTCGCGCTTGAAGGACTTGCGCGACGTGATTTCGCAAAATCATATGGCAGTAATAAAACATAAAGAACAAAGAGTAGGAGTATTTATTGATACACAAAATTTGTATCACTCCGCTCGCAATTTGTATAAAGCGCGAGTAAATTTTGGAAATGTATTGAAAGACGCAGTGGCTGGGCGCAAGCTCGTGCGGGCTGTGGCTTATGTGATAACCACAGAAGCAGGGGATGAGAAAAACTTTTTTGAAGCTTTGACTAACTTGGGAATAGAAACCAAGACAAAAGATTTACAAGTCTTTCACACCGGCACCAAGAAAGGTGATTGGGATGTTGGACTCACCGTGGATGCTATCAAGATGGCGCCAAGGCTAGACTCAGTGGTAATAATTTCTGGTGACGGGGATTATGTACCTCTCGTCGAATATCTTCAAACAATCGGAGTGCAAGTAGAAGTAGTTGCGTTTGGCAAATCAACTTCTGGAAAACTCCTCGAAGCAGTCGACGACTTTGTCGACCTCTCAGCAAATCCAAA
>CAYMIC010000021.1:4629-11004 GCA_964390615.1 uncultured Candidatus Saccharibacteria bacterium
ACTTTCACAGATTTAGCAGAACAAGCACACGGCTCTGTGATGCTTCAATGTGGCGAGACCATAGTTCTAGCCACTGCGTGCATGAGCAAAGATCGACAGCAAGGTCTTGGATTTTTTAATTTAACAGTTGACTACGTGGAGCGTTTTTATGCTTCTGGAAAAATTTCTGGAAGTAAATTTGTGAAGCGAGAAGGCAAGCCCTCTGAAGATGCAATTCTCGCATCTCGAGTTATCGACCGAACGCTCCGTCCACTTTTTGAACAATCAATTCGTCACGCTGTGCAAGTCATCGTTACAGTTATTTCTGTGGATGATAACGACCCAGTGATCTTGGCAGTGAATGCTGCTTCCCTCGCTTTGTCTGTTTCAAATATTCCTTGGGCAGGTCCTGTAGGTTGTGTTCGCATCGGTAAATACGACGACGAAACTTTGAAAGTAAATGCAATTCAAAGTCTTCGTGAGGATCATGAAAAATATAAATTTGATTTAATTGTTTGTGGTAAGGACGGCAATATCAATATGATCGAAGCTGCAGCGCATCAAACTACTGAAGACGAATTGGAGGAAGCTTTCAAGAAAGCCAGTGAAGAAATCACAAAGCTAGAAAATTTCCAAAAAGCAATAATGAAAGAAATTGGACATGAGAAACGAGTTATTGAAAAGGGTGTACTTTCTGACGCTTCACTAAAACTTTTTAACGAAAATATTTTGCCTAAAATGGCTGATGCAATTTTCAAAGGTCCGGGTAAAAAAGAAATCGATGCACTGCACAATGAATGGAATAAAATGGTTCGTGAAACTTTCCCAGATCAAGAAGACTATATGATGGAAGATGATTTGTTTGATGAAACAGAAAACAAAATTTTACACGAAGCCGCAGTGAAAGAAGGGAAACGTGCTGACGGAAGGTCCATGGATGAAGTTCGAGATTTGTTTGCGCAAGCTGGCGGACTTTCCAGTATCTTGCACGGCTCTGGCATTTTCTATCGTGGAGGAACTCATGTGCTCTCAGTACTAACACTCGGTGGTCCAGAAGACAGACACATGATAGACAACATGCAAAGTGAAACATCCAAGCGATTTATGCATCACTACAATTTTCCTCCGTACTCAGCCGGAGAAACTGGTCGTGCAGGATTTACAAATCGTCGTGAAGTTGGGCACGGTGCTCTCGCCGAAAAAGCCTTGCTCATGGTTCTGCCAAGCGAGATGGATTTTCCCTACACCATGCGTGTAGTTTCGGAATCCATGGCATCGAATGGTTCGACTTCTCAAGCATCTATTTGCGCATCTACTTTGGCGCTTATGGATGGAGGTGTGCCAATCAAAGCACCAGTCGCAGGAATTGCTATGGGCTTAATGTATGAAGATGATAAAAATTATAAAGTGCTCACAGACATCCAAGGACCAGAAGATCATCATGGAGATATGGATTTCAAAGTTGCTGGAACACGTGATGGAATTACTGCCATCCAGCTTGATGTGAAAGTAGAAGGAGTACCGATAAAAATTTTAGGTGAAGCCATGCGACAGTCGAAAACCGCAAGAACAAAAATTTTAGACAAGATTGAAAGTGTGATTGCGAAGCCTCGAGCAGATATTTCTCCAAACGCTCCAAAGATTTTGATAATGAAAATAAAACCCGACCAAATCGGTTTGGTAATCGGTTCTGGTGGAAAGACTATCAAAGAAATCAAAGAAAAGTCTGGTGCGGAAATAACTATCGAAGACGATGGAACTGTATTCTTCACAGGTCGTGGTGAGTCTGTGGAAATTGCCAAGAAAATAGTTGAGGGTATGACTCATGAGTTTAAAGTAGGGGAAGTCACTAAAGGAGAAGTCGTGAAAATAGCTGAATTTGGGGCCTTTGTGGCACTCGATGCCTGGACTGATGGTATGGTGCATATCTCTGAAATCGCGCCTTTTCGAGTCGCTAATGTTCGAGATCTCGTCAAGGAGGGTATGATTGTGCCAGTGAAGGTCATCAAAGTAGATACCGAACGGGGTAAACTTTCTCTTTCTATCAAAGAAGCTGATCCTAATTTCTTTAAACCACAAGTTTAGTTAATCAAAAACCTGCATATAAGATTTACTTGGGCTTAACCCTTACCGGATTACCGGGTGGGCCCTACACCCTTCGAAAATCTTACATGCAGGTTTTTTTGTGTTAAAATGGTTCTGTGGCAGAAGAAAATAAAACTCAAATACACAAGGTAGAAACCCTCTCGGCAGACATGGTGAAAGTTTTGCAGAATCCTGGCGAAGGACTCATCAAAGATATTATCCGGCAAGAACAAGCCCATGAAGAGGAAAAGAAAAACTTTTCTCCAGAGACTGGTAAAAATAAGTGGATGGTGGCAGGCAGTGTTCTTTTGGTTTTGGCGGCTATGGTAGGACTATTTTTATATTTTTTCAACAAAGATGCATTGGTCTTGGATGTTAAACCTCAATTTTCACCTCTTATCTATACTGATGAGAGTGTGATTCTTCCCGTAGACAATATGAAGAAAGACCAAATTGTTGAAGCAGTGCGAACACGCTTAGCGACTTCTGAGGTCAAAGAAGACGGAGTGGAAGGAGTGTATCTAACAGTAAATAAAAATGCAGTCGGACTTCGTAAATTTGTGGATTTGATTGATGGCACTTTGGCTGCATCCAAGAATGAGTTTTTTGATGACAACTTTTTAATTGGTTTAGTAAATAGAAATACTACGGACTTGTTTATGTTATTCAAGATTCGTTCTCATACCGATGTCTTTGAAACTATGCGGGATTGGGAGTATAAAATGTTTTCAGATTTGCATGGTTTCTTTGGAGTGCCGATATCTCCAGAGACTGGATATCTCCTAACTAAAGATTTTGTGGATGGTATAGTTCAAAATCAAAATGCTCGAGTCTTGTATGACAAGGATGGTGGAATCGTTATGGCCTATATCTATGGAGATGACAATTCACTCATAATTACCAACACCGAATCGGCTGCCCGAGAAGTTATCATCCGGCTAGCATCTAGTAGGGTAAAGAAGTAAAATTTCTCATTTGCGATTAAAATTTAACATGCTAGAATTCAGGTATCATGGATAAGAAAAAAATCAAAGAAAAACTAGAAAAAGAGCGAGATACTTTAGTAGAACAACTAAAGGATATAGGTAAAATGAACCCCGAGAACGGAGAGTGGGAAGCCACTCCTGAGGATTTGGGTTACACTGAAAGTGATCAGAATGATATGGCAGACCGTTTTGAAGAGTTTGAATCTCGAAGTTCGATGATGAAAGTCCTTGAGCCACGTCTGAAAAATATCTTGACTGCACTCAAGAAATTAAACAATGATTCTTTCGGATTATGTAGAGTTTGTAAAAAGCCTATAGAGCTAGCTCGCCTAGAAGCCAATCCGGCGGCTAAGACTTGCAAGAAGCATTTAGAAAGTTAATTTTAAATAAAAAATTATACTCACATGAGTTTCGCGAAAGTGTACTCAGCTCAAGTGAGACTCCTTGAAGGAGCAATAGTTACTATCGAAGTGGACCTTTCCCGAGGGTTGCACGCTTTTTCTGTGGTTGGTCTTCCAGACAAGGGTGTAGACGAATCCAAGGATAGGGTCAGCTCGGCTATCAAGAATTCTGGTTTTAAATCTCCCAAAGCTCAAAATCAAAAGATAGTAGTATCGCTTTCACCAGCGGACCTCAAGAAAGAGGGACCATTTTTTGACCTTGGTATCGCTCTGTCGTATATGTTAGCGGCTGAAGATATAAAATTTAATCCTGAGAAAAAAATATTTCTTGGTGAGCTGGGGCTCGACGGAACGCTAAGGCGTATTCGAGGGACATTGCCTTTGGTCCAAGAAGCTAAGCGTCAAGGTTTTGAAGAAGTGTACTTACCTATCGAGAATGCAGTCGAAGCCGCACTTGTTTCAGGAATTAGTATTTTCGGTGCTAGAAATTTGAATGAAGTGGTGGAACATTTGCGAGAACCAGAAAAAAATACTGAAGATGGTGAAGTGTGCCTAGTAAAGAAAATACCACTTCAACCTAAAACGGAGATTAATTTTTCGACGGTGCGTAAATCGACTGATTTTGGAGATGTACGAGGTCAAGAAGGTGCCAAGCGAGGTCTCGAGATCGCTGCTGCTGGCGGGCACAACATAGCTATGTACGGTCCACCAGGCACAGGAAAGACTATGCTTGCTCGGGCATTTTCGGGGCTACTGCCAGATCTAAGTTTGCCAGATGTGCTTGAGATTACTGGTATTCATTCGGTAGCTGGAGCAACGGTAGGCGAGTTAGTTGTATCACCACCATTTCGGGCACCTCATCACACTTCTTCGTATGTATCTTTAATCGGTGGCGGAACATATCCCAAGCCTGGTGAAGTCACACTCGCGCATAAAGGAGTTTTGTTTTTAGATGAATTTCCAGAATTTGAAAAGAGAGTGATTGAAAGTTTGCGCCAGCCACTTGAAGACAACATTGTCTCTATCGCTCGTGCCAAGGGCTCAGCGATATTTCCGTCCAATTTTATTTTAGTCGCGGCCATGAATCCGTGTCCTTGTGGTAATACTGGAAGTAAAACCAAAGATTGTATTTGTAAACCATCGGACTTGGATAGATATAAAAGAAAACTCTCAGGGCCGATCATGGATCGTATCGACATTTGGGTCTCAGTCGGCAATGTAGATTATAAAAAATTAGGAGGAGAAGGTGATGGAGAGAAAAGTGAAAAAATAAAGGAGCGAGTGGTGCGAGCTCGGAAAATTCAAGCCGAAAGATTTAAAAGTTTGGGGAGAGAGATAAAAACTAATAGTGAGATGAATGTGAAGGACCTGTCGAATATTGTAAAACTAACAGATGAGGTTCGAAACTTGCTCGATAGTTCTGCGGAACGGTTAGCGCTCTCGGCCCGCGCCTATCACCGAGTCATCAAGATAGCTCAAACTATTGCTGACCTTGAAAATTCTCCTGAAATTAAGCCCGCTCATATTTTAGAGGCTATACAATATAGGCCGAAAGTGAATTCTTAGTTTTCCACAGGTTGGTTGTTGACAAGTGAACGCTCGTTCACTTATACTATACATATATGGGTCGCGAGCTTAGTAATTTATTAAAGCTATAAAATATATGTCACAATCACAATATTTAAAAATGTTAGAGAGGGAAATTCAAAAGGTAAATAAAATCATTGATCTTAAGATCATGCGAGGGGAAGACTATCGCAAGGAATCTCGAGATCACAAACTAATGCTTCGCCGACTGCGCTATCATACCAAGCCTAGTATTTGGGACCGATCTTTCTTTCGCTCATTTTCTTTTTAAAAATAAATGCAAAACGAACATCAACAAAAAATAGAGTCCTTCTATAAGAGAGAGAATCGGATGCCGACATACGCGGAGATGATGAAGCTCTTTAGCTTCAAGAGTAAGAATGCTGTGGCTAGAGTGGTTGAGAAATTGATTGATGCTGGGCATGTGACCAAGGATCATCTGGGGCGACTTATGCCTACAGATAGTTTTGGTGATGTGCCGATGCTCGGTTTTGTGACTGCGGGCTTCCCGGCCGATGTAGAGGAAGAAATGACAGACAAAATAAATTTAGATAATTTATTGATTGGTAAAAAAGAAATTACTTTTATGCTTGAAGTTGATGGAGACTCTATGATAGACGCTCATATCGAGCCAGGGGATATGGTAATAGTAGAGAAGACGAATACAGCGAAAGATATGGATATCATAATTGCAGAAGTTGATGGAGAGTTTACTATGAAGTATCTTCGTATTAAGGGCGACAAAAAATGGCTAGAACCTGCGAATAAAAAATATCAGCCCATCTACCCAGAATTTGATTTAAAGATAGTAGCGAAAGTGAAAGCGGTGATAAGGAAATACTAAAAATTAAAAACCCCCGAGATGGGGGTTTTTAATTTAGTTTTTATCTCGCGAGATAAAAATATTACGCGACTGCGTCCTTGAGTGCTTTTGCAGGTCGGAATTTTGGAACTTTCTTAGCAGCTACTTTGACTTGCTCTCCAGTCTTTGGATTGCGAGCCATTCTTGCAGCTCGGCCTTTTACAGAAAAGATTCCGAAGCCAGCGATTGATACTTCACCTCCTTTTTTCATAGTAGAAGTGATAGCGTCAAACATACTGTCTACGATTTCTTCAGCCTGTACCTTAGTACCGCCCAATTTTCCTTGTACCATTTCAGCTAATGCTTGTTTGTTCATAGTTTTTAAAGTCTATTTTTTAATACTTTCGACCTTACCTACCTACCCTTACATTATATTACAAGGGTTTTTTAGCGCAAGCTTTTAAAAATAAGGGTTTTCTATCTCGCAAACTCGATAATCCGAGTCTCTCGTATCATAGTGACTTTGATTTCACCT
>CAYMIC010000022.1:0-10615 GCA_964390615.1 uncultured Candidatus Saccharibacteria bacterium
AGTCGTAACAAGGCACGGCTAGCGGAAGCTGGTCGTGGAATAATTCAATTTGAAAACGTGCCGAAAGATATTTATATCTGAGGTGCTTATCGAGTCGGTCTTTTGTGCCACAATTGAGCACAAAAGAGTTTGAAAGAACTTAAAACTTTATGGCAATCGGAAAGACGATAAAAAAATAAATCTAGAACGAAACAAAATAAAGGACATAACATACAAAACACCTCGCGCAAGCGGGGTGTTTTGCGTTATACTTAGTATATGAAACGAATCGGAATCATTCGTGGAGGTGCTGGAGAGGATTATGAAGAGTCGCTGAAAAGGGGAGCGGAGATTTTTTCTTTTATTGAAAAAAATATTGGAGAAAGATGGAAACCAATTGATATTTTTATAGATCGTGCTGGTATCTGGCATATCGGAGGACTTCCAATAGTCCCCGCAGATCTGTATCATCGAGCTGATATTTTTTGGAACAATGCTACTCCGGAAGTAAATGCTATTCTTGATTCTTTAGGGTTTCCGCATATCAGTACTCCGGCATTTTCGGCAGGCCTTGGTAAAAGTAGAGCTATGCTTGAGGAACACATGAAGCAAATTGGCGTAAATATGCCAAAGCATTTTTTATTACCAGCTTACCAAGAGGCCTTTGATGGTAGTATTGAAAGATATGCAACTGTTGGATCTAAAAGTGTTTTTGAAAAATTTGGAGCACCTTGGCTTGTAAAAACATTGGGAGAAAAAAATGCTATGGGAATTCATGTCGCCAAGACTTATCCTGAATTAGTGAATGCTATTATCGACGGAGCAGAGCATGGTGGAAGTATAATAGTTGAAGAATTAATAGCTGGCAGTGAAGCTAGTATGCATTCATTGAAAAATTTTAGAGGGGAAGATGTATATATCTTTCCAGGTCAGTTTCGCGGACCGGAAAAATCTACTCTTCACGATTTAATTCAAAACTTACATCAAAGTACTGGTTCACACTATTTAAAGTCTCATTTTGTGATAAACCCTAATAGAGGAATTTTCTTAAAGCAATTAGAATTTACTCCAGACTTTAGTGATGATTCAGATTTACATAATGTCTCTCAAAATATTGGCGTAACAGCGAGCCATATAATAGAGTCTCTTTTAAAGAGTCACATTTAGCATAAATATGTTATAATACATAAGTTGTTTTTATTTATAGCGAGTGATCGCACTCACATAGGCACATATGTTGGAGTTTCGCCATCACTCGCTTTACATGAAAATAATTTAGAAAAAAATCTGCAAATTAATTTTTGCAGATTTTTTTTATTCTGTTTTTATTTTTAAAAATTTTTTTATAAAAAATAAATTTGAAAGTTATCCACAGTTTAGTGAAAAAAATATTGTTTTTTATTTTTAGATGCGGGATAATTAATTTGTTCCCGCAATAATTTTTTTCAAAATGTTTCACTAAGTTTTTTTTGAAATATTTTCGAGGTCGGAGTTATTGCAACCTAAATTAAAAATTAAATTCAAAAAAAAATTTTATGGCAGCAAAAAAGAAAGCTACTAAGAAAAAGGCAGCTCCTAAGAAGAAGGCAGCAAAGAAGACTACCAAGAAGCGAGCGTAGTCTCACCTGTTCTCACTTACAAAAGTCCGCCCCCTCGGGGGCGGTTTTTTGTTTGTGTTTATGGTAGAATAAAATTCTATGAGTTTATTCAATAAGATATTCGGAGACACCAGCTCGCGCTTTATTGCTGAAGCTGGTGAAATAGTTAAGAAAATCAATGCAATAGAAACTTCTATTACACCTTTAGCAGATGCTGATTTTCCAAAGAAAACCCAGGAATTTAAAGATAGGTTAATCCAAGGGGAGTCCTTGGAAGATATCCTCCCGGAGGCTTTTGCGTTAGTTAGAGAAGCGGCCAAGCGTAATTTAGGTGAGCGACACTATGATGTCCAGTTGATTGGAGGTTACGCCCTTCATAAGGGTAAGATTGCTGAAATGAAGACTGGTGAAGGTAAGACATTGGTGGCAACATTACCATCATACTTAAACGCACTTACTGGACGAGGAGTACATATCGTTACTGTGAATGATTACTTAGCTCGTCGTGACGCAGTTTTGATGGGCCAAGTGCATAATTTTTTAGGTCTGTCTGTCGCTGTCATCAACTCTCAAAATGTTTCTTACTTGTATGACCCAAAGCATGTTGAGGAGGATAAAGAACGTGACCAAGTCGGAGAGTTTAAAATAGTCTATGATTTTCTAAAGCCTGTAACTCGAAAAGAAGCCTACCAAGCTGATATTATTTACGGTACTAACCATGAATACGGCTTTGATTATTTGCGGGACAATCTTGCGACTCGAGTCGAAGATGTAGTTCAGCGCGATCCATACTTTGCGATTGTGGACGAAGTCGACTCTATTCTTATAGATGAAGCACGAACTCCATTGATCATTTCATCTCAAGCGGGAGACTCTGAGGATTTTTATACTAAATTTGCTCAGATTGCTAAACAACTTAAAAAAGATACGGATTATACTGTAGATGAAAAGCACAAATCTATTGCACTTACAGATGAAGGTATAAATAAAGCTGAAAATCTATTAGGAATTCAAAATATTTATACTGAAAAAGGTATTAAATATGTGCATCACTTAGAAACTGCAGTCAAAGCTCAGGCTATTTACGAGCGAGACAAAGATTATGTTGTTAAAGAAGGTGAAGTGGTGATAGTGGATCCATTTACTGGAAGACTCCAACCAGGCCGCCGGTGGAGTGAAGGTATTCACCAAGCTATTGAAGCCAAGGAAGGAGTAAAAATTGAAAAAGAAACTCGTTCTTCTGGTTCAATTACTTTTCAAAATTATTTCCGTTTTTACGAAAAGCTTGCTGGTATGACTGGTACAGCCGAAACTTCGGCAGAAGAGTTCCTGAAAGTGTATGGACTCGATGTTATCGTCATACCTACGCATCGGCCTGTGGTTCGTATTGACCGACCAGATTTGATATACCAGACAGAAAAAGGCAAATTCCAAGCTATAGCTAAAAAAGTTAAAGAACTTAATATGAAAGGTCAGCCAGTATTGATCGGTACAATCTCGATCGAGCGAAACGAGCTTCTTTCTTCGTATTTAAAACAAGAGGGGGTCCAACACACTATTTTGAATGCCAAAAACCATGAACGTGAAGGAGAAATTATTGCTCAAGCTGGTAAATGGGGAGCGGTAACTATAGCTACAAACATGGCTGGTCGTGGAATCGATATCAAGCTTGGTGGCAATCCTATTATTCCGGAGGAATATGAAAAAGTTAAAGCGGTTGGTGGACTTTTTGTGATGGGCACTGAACGCCACGAAGCTCGTCGAATAGACAACCAGCTTCGCGGACGATCTGGAAGACAGGGAGATCCAGGTGAGACTCAGTTTTATGTTTCACTTGAAGACGATTTGATGCGTGTCTTTGGAGCAGAAAGAATCAAAAACATGATGGGTCGTTTTGGTATACCAGAAGATCAAGCCATTACTAACAGCTTTGTTGGTAAAACCTTAGAAGGAGCCCAAGCTAAGATCGAAGGATTTCACTTTGATTCTCGAAAGCACACCCTAGAATACGACGACGTTATGAACCATCAGCGAAAAATAATTTATGAACGCCGAGGTAAGATGCTTCATGCTAAAAAAGAAGAAATTGAAAAACTTTTAGAAGAAGTTAGCATGGGTGTAGAAAATGCCGATCAAATCATTAAAGAGAAAAGAGAAAGGTTGGGAGAAGAAGCTTTCCTTGAGACTGTTCGAAGAATTGCACTTTATACCAATGATGCGCTTTGGATGGAACACCTAGAATCTATGGACTATCTGCGTTCATCGGTCAACTTACGAGCTTATGGTCAGCGTGAACCTATCGTTGAATACAAAAAAGATGGCCTAAAAATGTTTAAAGAAATGGAAGAGGTCTTTAAAGACCAAGTATTTTCTCTGGTCGCTAGTATGAATGTTGACAACAAGGCACCACTACCAAAAGAAGAACCTAAAAAAGAACAAATCTTGGCAACCAATCATCATGAAGCGATGCCAGGGGGCGAAAACAAAAAAGACGAAGTCGGTCGCAATGAACCTTGTCCATGTGGCTCGGGCAAAAAATATAAGAAGTGCCATGGAGCTTAGAGTATGCGTGTCTGGGATATACATCCAAAACATTTATGTCGCAAGCATTTACTGGCGGAGCATAGAGAGCTTCACGGGCTTTGGAATATTTTGACTAAACATAAAGGCAAAGGTGGGTATTCGCGTCATCCGGAGACTTTGCGTTGGGTAGGTAAAGAAAAAGCGCTCTATCTGCGACATGAAGCTCTAGTTAAAGAATTTGAAAAAAGGGGATATAATCATCTGACTCCACTTGATAAAAAGCGAGCTATTGGTAATGCTACTCAAAAAGATTTTATAAATACTGTAACAGAACAGAAAAAATTGCTTCGCTTGAAGCCGTGTGAATGCAGGCCTGAATAATGTTAAAATATTAGGATGAAGAAATTGAAACAAAAACTCAAACAAAAATGGTGGGCTGTTAAGCTTTGGTGGGCGAGAATTCGCTATGGCAATCCAGCTAGTAAATTAAAGGTTGTAGGTGTTACTGGGACAAATGGCAAGACTACGACTGCGACATTGCTTTATAGAATCACCAAGGAGTTGGGGTATAAAACTGGCCTAGTCAGTACTGTTGAGATTTTGAATAATGGTGTAAAAATAGACTTGAGTAAATATAAAATTCCAGGCACGACTCCAGACTCAGTGACCCTTACTAAAATTTTTAATGAGATGGTAAAAGCTCAGTGTGAGTATGTATTCATGGAAGTTTCCAGCCATGCTATGGATCAAAATCGTATTGCAGGAATTAAATTTGCTGGTGGAATTTTTACTAATCTTACACATGATCATCTGGATTATCACAAGAGCATGGAAAATTATTTTCTAGCCAAACATAAATTTTTTACTAGTTTGTCAGAGGATGCTTTTGCACTTGCAAATGATGATGATGAGTACGGAGAGGCAATGATTGCAACTAGCCTGGCCAAGCAGTATTTTTTTGGAATGTCAGAGACATCAGACTTTCGTGGAGAGATTAAGAAAATTGATTTTTCTGGTATTGAACTTGCTTGTAATGGCGAGACTATAAAATCCAAACTCCTTGGACGATTTAACGCTTACAATATTTTAGGAGTTTGGAGTGCTTGTAAATTGCTTGGTTTTCCAATGGAAAAAGTTAAAAAAGCTATAGCCAATGTTTCGGCGCCGACTGGTAGATTTGAATATTTTATTTCAAAAGAAGGTGTGGTAGTTGTGGTAGATTATGCCCACACTCCAGATGCAGTAGAGAAGATAATACAAGCTGTTAAAGAAGTAAAACCGACGGGTGGAAGAATTATTACAGTGCTTGGTTGCGGCGGAGACCGTGATCCACTCAAGCGTCGGATCATGGGCAAGACCGCGGTCACACTATCGGACTTTGCTATTTTCACCTCTGATAATCCTCGCAATGAAGATCCAATGAAAATAATAGATGAGATGAAAGTAGACCTCTCGATTCGAGATTTAGAAAAAGTAAAAGTATTTCCTGATAGGCGAGAGGCTATAGCCGAGTCAGTAAAGCTTGCCCAAAAAGGCGATGTTATTCTGTGCGCTGGCAAAGGCCACGAGACTTATCAAGAAATAAAAGGCGTAAAGCATCACTTTGATGATATGGAGGAATATAAGAAAATTATTTCTTAGGAAACATTATCTCCATTAGTTTTGGTACAGAAGTAATTAATCCAAAGAGAGATCCTGAAGTAACTAGAAGAATCATACTTTCCTTATCAGTTATTTTCTTTAAAACCTGTATAGCTTCTTTTTCTCCACTTACTGAATAAATTTTCTTATGGTTTTTTTGAGCTTCTTTTGCGATTTCTTCTTGGCTCATTTGCAGGGAGTTGATACCGTGAATTGGTGGCGGAAGTATTAAAACATGTTCTGATGTGTCAAAAATATCTTTATACCAAGATTTAGCATTTTTATTTCTCCAACTAAAAGTATGAGGTTCAAAAATAGTGATAAGTTTTTTATTAGGGAAGTGTTTCGCAATGGCTGTAAAGTCAGCTTTGGCTTTAGCATATGAAGAACCATAACTTTCATAAACTGGAATTTCAGAATTTTTGGTTTTTAAATCTAGCCTTCCGGAAATTCCCTTGAATGTTTTTACAGCTTTAATGAGTGCATCAACTGAAATCATTTTTTTCTCTAAGAGTAGGGTAGATACCCCGATGATGTTTTCAATGTTATGTCTTCCTAAGAGGGATGTTGAAAGTTTCGCAATTTTTTTAGTCCTGTTGTAGAGATCAAACTTTGTAACTTTTCCATATATTATATTCTCTGCATGCCAAGTATTTTTTTGATCAAAACTATAATACACAACTTTGCTTGATGTTTGGCTCAATATTTTATTTAAATTTTTTCCATTACTAGAAGCTACTATTAACCCATCTTTTGGTAGCATTTTTACTAATGCTTTGTATGGTTTTAAATAGTCTGCCTCAGTCTTAAATACATTGATGTGGTCATGTTCTCCAGAAATTAAAATTAAGTTATGAGGTTTGAGGTGTAAAAACTTTGATCGACTATCCCAGTTGGAAGACGGGTACTCATCTCCTTCAAAAATAAAATGTTTACTTTTACCTAGGTGAGCATTAGCCTTAAATCCAATTGGTACTGCACCTATAAAATATGATGGGTCTTTTTTTGCACTGATCATCGACCAAGTTAGTAATCCAGTTACAGATGACTTACCAAAACTGCCGGCGACCACAGTCCTTTCTTTACCTGTGGCAAGTTCTCCAAGAGCTTCAGGTAGAGATTGTATTTTTACTCCAGATTCGAAGGCGTACCTTACTTCTTCGTTACTTTCGGGAATTAGTTTGGCATGTTTTCCAATTATTATAAGATCGGTATTTTTCGGGATGTTTTTAGGGTTGTGGCCTTCGGTGAATTTTATTTTATTGTGTCTGAGCATTCCGAGTACTGGTTCATAGACTCCATCGTCCGAGCCAGTAATATTGTAGCCTTTTTGTTTAAATAAGAGGGCGAGCCCAGCCATACCTTTCCCAGCGATACCAATTAGGTGCACATTTAGTTTGGACTTTTTTTGCATCAAGTTATTTTATCATATTGGCGGAATAATTTTGTCCGACTAATACATCCTCTATGGCCAGCAAGGCTTCACCGTATGGTGTAGTCTCATCGAAGGTAAATTCTTCACCGAGCGCTAGATCAAGTGGATGGAGGTTGGTATTTCCCGGGAAAGCCCCAGTAGTCAGAGCGCCATCGGGGGCGTCTTTGATTTTATATTTTGCTAAAACTTTTAATTTTAAAAATTTCTTTTTGTATACTGGCAAGTACTCTACTTGGGCAAATGACCCTAAGCACTGGGTGTGGTTTAAAAAAGCAAAGATTAAAAATCCTAGTGGTAGCCCTGGGCATAGTCCATGAGCGAGTTCTTGCTCTAGATTTTCTTTACTGAGCTTGATTGACCTATGTTTACCTACCAACGAGTTTGTTTCTAGTTTGAATCCTTGCATTACTTCTTTGCCGTCTTTTATGGTATTTTCATAAAAGAAAAATTCATCATTAAATAGTTTGGATAGTAGAGAGGAATGTTTAGAATCAAACAATAGTTTGGATATCGGGTGGTTTTTCTTTTCCAAAGCCAAGGCTAGGTAATTTGTGGCAACTTCGTTGAAGTCGAAAAATACTGATTTGCCTCCGAGATATTTTTTTTCCAAATTTTTAGCGCTTTGGAGCGCCCACCCCGTATAAGAAGAGCCTACTTTAGTTTTTGGAAATATTTTATGGAAACCACCTGGTAATTTTTCTAAAGTATCTGTCATTTTTTGAGGGACAGTGTGGCGATACACCAGAGCGTCTTGCATGTTGGCAGGGAATAGATTGATTTCATTTTCACTGCTCGTGATTCGCCCTGGTCGAGTTTTATTCGAGAAAGGCACTCCGGAGAACATAGCTACCAAGTAGTAATCTTTTGGTTTTAGGCCAAGGGAGGAGAGCCAATTAATGAAAAAGAAACGGGGTTTATCTGTGGGGGTCAGGTGAGGAGCGGTTTGGAGAGTTCGAGTTTTTGTAAAGTATTTGGCTATCATGCTTGCTTCCGCTCTATGGTAGCCCACTCGGTCTAGCTCCTTTTTTAGTGCTTCTATTAGGATAGGCTCTATTTTTGTGGATGGTCGGTAGCTCCAGATTTCTTTTGAGTACTTAAGGCATGATTTTTGGTAATTTTGCTTTATTTTTCTATATAAATTTGGTTTTTCGGTCTTGTTTATATGATCGAGTAGGGCAGATATGCGGGTTTTGAGATGGGAATCCATGTGTCTAATGCTACGCGATTTGATTTTGGTTTGCAAATTGGTCAAGGAGGCTATCCACAGTCCTAAATAAGGCGTATTTTCACATATCTTGTCAAGATAGTTATCCTAAAAAACCCTTATTTTATAAGGTATTTTTGATTTGACAGTAGTTAAAAACATGGTCTAACTATTGACTTTTATATTTAAATATGCTAAGATATAAGTATAAACCTAATGTATAGGCCTAAGTCAAATTAGTGCTTATATATAAAGGTTTTTTTCGTTTACGGACGAAAATAGCAAACAGATACGGGTTTGACAGAGCACAACTGTCATCATATGCAAAACAAAAAACTAATACGCTTCGTGGAATCCTTTGTCCTTATGCCGCTCGCTACTATGAGCTTGCCATTCGGAGGCCTGCCAACCGCAGCGCTTGACCTAGCAAAGACTTCTGAAATAACTCCCCAAGCTGTATTAACAGAAAAATTAAATACAAAAGTTCCAGGTATTTCGTTCTCTAATCAGGACGAAGATATCGAGGCTTTAACAAGACAAGCTAAGGCAGATGCTATCGATACTTACTTTAGAGAACGCAATATGCGACTTGAGGGTTACGGTATGAAGTTTGTGCTTGAATCAGAAAAGAATGATTTGCCCGACTGGCGTATGCTTGCTGCCATTTCTGTCATTGAAACTACTGGCGGAAATAACTTATGTAAAAGTCTAGCTGCAGATAATAATAAGAATCCTTTTGGATGGGGTTCTTGTAAAATTGGCTTTAAAACTTTTGATAGCGCCATAGAAACTGTTGCTCGAAATTTGGGTGGTAATAATCCTAAAACAGCTCACCACTATGATGGAAAGACTGTGGAAAAAATATTGTGGACATACAATCCTCCTTCAGTCGTACCGAACTATGCTCCTAAGGTTATGAAAGTTATGGATACCATTGGTGAAAAAGATTTTGGATTAACTCTGGCGTTCAATTACTAAAATAAGTAAATAAAAAAACCTCCAACTTGGAGGTTTTTTTATTTACTTATTATTTCTCTAGATGGACCAAGGTCATCTTGTGATCTTTTGGTTCAAACATAGTGATTTGGAAGTTGTAGTTCTTACCAAGTTCTAGTTTTTCTCGGAGCTTTGATTCAGTACCAAAGGTTGAGTTGTGCACTAGTCCAGCAACACCTTCTTTGATAGATACGAGCGCACCGTGCTTGTTGTATTTGATAACAACACCACCTACGATATCGCCCTTCTTTAATTTACCTTCGTACTCTTTCCAAGGATTTTCCTTTAGAGCCTTGATAGATAAGGAGATTTTACCTTCCTTGATTTCGATTACGCGAGCTTTTAGTTTATCTCCTACTTTAAACATAGAGCGAGGATCTTCTACTAGACCCCAATCGAGTTCAGAGATGTGTACAAGACCTTCCAATCCGTCTTCAAGTTTAAGAAACACTCCGAAGTCTACGATACCAGCTACAGTGCATTCGACATCGTCGCCGACATTGTATTTACTCAAGATTTCTTTCTTTTCTTCTGGGTTGTTGTCTTTCTCAGAGAAGATAAGTTTACCTTCTTTTGGAAGAGTAGAAATAATCATGACTGAAATTTTCTCTCCAATAAGTTTCTTCAATTCCTTTAGGATCTTGTCTTTATCAGAATCAAGTACGCGAGGGTAGTGGTCAGCCTTGAGTTGTGACGCTGGAAGGAATCCTTGGATACCTTGCCACTCGAGGATCAGTCCACCTTTGTTAGCTTCCTTGATTTCGAGTTCCATTACAGTCTTACCTTTGATAGCTTTTTCAGCTTCACTCCAGATTAGAGCCTGTTTAGCTTCTTTCAAAGATAGCTCTACATAACCATTTTCATTTTCTACGTCGACGACTTTTGCCTTGATAGTGTCACCTAGACTGATTTTCTTGATGATATCTTTGGCGTTGATGAATTCGCGGCCGTATATGATACCAGTACCAAATGGGGACAGGTCTACGTATACAGAAGATTTCTGGATTAATATGACCGGACCTTCTACTAGGGCATCTAGTTCAGGCTTGCTAAGACTTCGATCCACGATCGACTTTAAAACTGGGTTTTCTGCTACTACTATTGTTTCTTCTTTTTGCATATAAAATATAAAATCCGCCAAAAAATTAAGCGGATATAAGGTCTAGGTGTCTTTCGGTTGGCATTCCCGAGAGGTGTTACCCTAAATCCAAGCTAAATAATAAATATTCTCTTATGGAG
>CAYMIC010000023.1:0-10513 GCA_964390615.1 uncultured Candidatus Saccharibacteria bacterium
TTTCCGAAGCACATGAGATTATTATCGAAACCTGTGACGGCTCTCAGACCATTGCAACCGCTAAAGAAACCTTTAAATCAGGAATCGATGGCGATTTCAAAAACTGGGGTACTAACAAGGCCGGTAAATCAACAGAAAAAACACCGGTGCAGGTTCACGAGATGGTGAAGGACGCAACGTTTGCACAAATGTTCGGCTCCCTTGGGACCGATCTGGACAAAATGTGTCTGACACAGCACCAGATAAAAACATTTTGCGAGGTTCACAAAGAGTGGCTACGCAAAGACGGCTACGCCACATTCTTCCTGTTTAAGGTTGAGGACCAGTTCTTCGTTGCCTACGTGTACGTGTACTCTGACGGCTTGTTCGTCGACGTGTACCGGTTCGGGTTCGGGCGCGTTTGGGGTGTCGGGTACTCCCATCGTGTGGTGGTTCCGCAACTGACCGCTTAGAACCTTTTGTTCTGAGACTTATTTTCTTGATCCCTTTGATTCTTCGGAATTGAAGGGATTTTTTTATTTTTATATAATGTCCGGGCAGTGGTGCAGGTATCTCGCGGTTACGGCTGCGGGATCACGATTGCTCAAAATCATCATCGAGAATTTTGCCGGCTACGGCTTTCAAAAGAGTGAGGATAGTTTTGAAACAAAAAACTTTTCAGTTGGTGCGGTGCGCTCGTGGACTTCTAGGTCCCGAATAAAATACAGCACGATCCCTGATGGAAACATGCTTGGATCGGCAGTGGTAGAGATGGCACATCGCACAATTCTTCGTTGCCAACGTGAACGTGAACTCTGACGGCTTGAACGTCAACGTGAACCGGTTCGAGAACGAGAACGTTTGGAATGTCGAGAATCGCAATCGTATGGTGGTTCCGAAAATGAGGGTTTTCTCCTCTCGGATTTATTATCTGGGAGGAGTTTTCTTTTCAAGCCCCTTTCTCCATCCGCCGAGCATTTTTCCTATCTCATTCAATTGTTCGGAGAGCATTGCATATTTGTCGTTTGGCAGGCACTTGTTCTCCCACGCTAATTGCAAAAAGAATTTTACGCCGTCGAGTTTTGATATTGAAATGGTGATACGGTTGATCTTTAGAACCTCCGAGAGGTATAGTGATACAAAAATGTTTTCTAATAATTCCAAAAAGTAACTATCAATTTTACTACCGAGATTGTGGCGGTAGGTTTTGGGAAAATCCGCTAGTAATCTAAACCAGAGTGAATAAGATACTTTTGCTTTTATGAGCACTGAAGGTGCTCGGGGGGGGGGTAGTAAAATTATTTTGTACCATTTTGAATATATGAAAAAATTTAATAAGTCTTATAACAATATCATAACTATTGAGAATTTACTTAACGCTTGGAAAGGATTTTTGTGTGGAAAAAAGAATCGTCCTGATGTTCTTGAATTTCACAATCATCTTATGAACAACATCTGTGACCTACATCGTGATCTATTAAATAAAAGATATCAGCATGGGCAATATCACGCATTCAATATTTCTGATCCAAAGCCCAGAAATATTCACAAAGCTATTGTTCGAGATCGTTTATTGCATCACTTATTGCACACTGAACTTTGTCCGTATTTTGATAAAAAATTTATTCACGATTCATACTCATGCCGTATCAATAAAGGAACACATAAGTCAATGAATCGTTTCAGAGATTTTGGTCGTGTTGTTTCTAAAAATAATACGCAAACTTGTTGGGTACTAAAATGTGATATTAAAAAATTCTTTGCGAATATCGATCATGATATCTTAAAAGGAATTTTAACGGGTTATATACAAGATAAAGATATTTTAAATTTTTTATACCACGTTATAGATAGTTTTGAATCAAAACATATATACGCCATGGCTGATATATGTAAAAGAGGATTACCACTCGGGAATCTGACTTCTCAACTTCTAGTAAATATTTACATGAATGAGTTTGATCATTTCATGAAGCGTAAACTTAAAGTTACTCACTATATACGTTACGCCGACGATTTTGTTATTTTACATAACGACTTAAATTATTTGAATAACCTTGTTCCACAAATAGCTGAGTTTCTAAAAGTAAGATTGAAATTATCTTTACATCCGGACAAGGTGTATATCAAGACCCTTACCTCCGGTGTTGACTTCTTGGGTTGGGTACATTTTCCACATCATCGAGTTTTGCGTACTGTTACTAGGCGACGCATGTTTGCTAATCCAGGAATTTACGCTTCAGATCAAGCAGTTATTAATTCGTACAAGGGACTACTCTCTCATGGCAATGGAGGAAAGTTAACTTTAAAAATTGAAACATTTTCCCTTGTGAAATAAGTATTATAATGTTTTTTGCGGGTTATCCACATATGTATTGTTGTGGTATCTATACTGTGGTACAATTAAACTATCAAGGTATAAAATTGTTCATAGAACAACACAGCCCTTGGTAACAAACCAAACAAACCCGAATCGTTCATCGAAAACATTAAATAGTGCAATCGCACAACAATATAAATTAAGATTATATCTTAGTCACAATTCAAGCTTTTTAGCTCCTAAAATAAAAATTTAAAACAAAACAAAAACAACTCAATCTTTTCTCGGAGATCAAAAATCTCCAAAACAAAACTCACTAAACAACTTGTCTTCTGACTACCTATATATTTTAATTTCGATTCTAAACAAACAGCTCTTCCTATGAAGAGCTGTAATTATTTATACTGGTTTTTATTTCAAAATTTTATATACTATAGATATGAATACATTAGATTTATTTAAAAAATTATTCCACAACTTTAACGCGCGCCAGATGAAGGACGCAACTATCGCTTTCAAGGATCATTTGGATGCTGGTGGAAAAATGTTGCTCGCTATGGGAGGCGCAATGTCGAGTGCTCAACTTGGAGTGACACTCGCTCCGATGATCCGCGAAAATAAAATTCACGCTATTTCTTGCACTGGTGCAAACTTGGAAGAATCTGTTTTTCGATTGGTTGCTCACACTCACTACAAAGACTATCCTGACTACAGATATTTTACTAAAGAAGATGACACAAAAATTTTAGAGCGTGGTGAACGTCGAGTGACTGATACTTCGATTCCAGAAGAAGAAGCTTTTCGAGTCGTCGAACCGATCATATTAAAAAAGTGGAAAGAAGCCGAAGCAAAAGGACAGCGTTTTTTTCCGCATGAATATTTTTATCAAATACTTTTAGATGGTTCTATCGATCCACATCATGATGGTGATCCAACTGCTTGCTGGTTACTCGAAGCGGCGAAGAAAAATTTACCGATTGTCGTGCCGGGCTGGGAAGACTCAACACTCGGAAATATTTTTGCTGGTTATGTGAAAGCGGGGGAAGTATCTGCTTCTGTGATGAAGAGTGGTATCGAGTATATGAATGCACTCTATGACTGGTATCCAGAACTTGCGAAAGATGGTCCAGGTCTAGGATTCTTCCAAATCGGTGGAGGTATCTCTGGAGACTTTCCGATTTGTGTAGTGCCTTCTATAAAATACGATTTGAAAAAAGAAGTTCGCCCGTGGGGATACTTCTGTCAGATATCGGACTCAACTACTTCATATGGTTCATACTCTGGTGCTACTCCAAATGAAAAAATAACTTGGGATAAGCTTACTGCCGAAACTCCGATGTTTGTGATCGAATCCGACGCTACCATCGTCGCTCCGCTTATGTTTGAAGCAATACTCGACAGGTATACTATTTCGGAGAAATAAGATAAATAAGTTTATAGAGAAACACAGAACATCCTTGAATGTTCTGTGTTTTTGTGTTAGAACGTAGGGGATATAAACTAGTTCTAACAAAATAAAAGGAGGTAAGTGTGGCAAAGATAAATAAGCCAAAGGTTTTTAATTATACTGAATTTAAGGTAAAAGCTTTGGAACCACATATAGGTTTTGTATGTATTACTGGAGCAGAGCTTAAAATTAAGATACCGAATAGTAACTTTTTTGATAAGAATATCGTTTTAGATGATGAGACTTTCTTTATCTATGAAATACGGGGATTAATGATGCTTGCTCGACCAAAATTCTCTGAAGAAAAAAATGTTTTTATTAGGAGTAAGGGTGGAGCAAAGGTATTAATTATTAGTATGTCAGATCATAAAGTGGTTTATGCATCAAAGATGTTTTACCAAAGGAGTTCTAGGTTTTGGAGTGATCTCGGTAATTATGCATATATTACAAAGCTAAAGATTTTCGGTCGGCCTATCTGTCATTGTTTGCATGATATGCATATTGCATTTCAGTTTACTAATCAAGTGTATTGGGTATGCCGAAAAAGGTCACTTCACGAAGACAATAAAAATGTGACCATGCAGTGGGATATTGGCTTAGGTCGAGTTTTTACAGATTTCCTCAAGATTAATCGAAAGAGAAATAGAAAGTATCTTAAGAAACTTTCTAAGCAATACAAAAAGTTTGGGAAAGTAGTTGTGCGCAGAAGTAGGTTGTAGTAACGTCAGGTCTAAAAAACCTGACTTTTTTATTTCTTGCTTATAAACATAGAGCGTTTTATAATTAGCCCATTACTAAATAACTTTTATATCTAAATGAAAAAATACACGACAGGTTTATTAATTTTAGGAATTTTAATGTTGGGATCTTCTTTTGCATTTCCGAGTAAAGCGGAGGCAGGTGCATTAACAGGAACTCAAATATCAAACGTGCTGAACTTGCTTCAGCAATACGGAGTAAGTGCGAGTACTCAAAGTACAATTCAATCAGTGTTGAGTTCAACTAATGCTACAAATAGTACAACTACCACAACAACTAGTTCTACAAATGGTTGTGCAGGAGGATATATTTTCAATATTTATTCAGGTGCTCCTTGTCCTACGACAGCTGCAGGTACAAATAGTAATACAACTTCTACTACCAATACAACAACCACCACAACGACTACAACTAACACTACAAATCCAAATGTAACATCTTCAAATGGTTGCACAGTAAATAATCAAACTTCAATTTCTGCATATAATATAGTGAATGGTTTGCCTTGCGTAAAAGTTTGTACTGGTGTACCAGCTTGGAACATAGTTGCAAATGCTATCTGTATTTCTAATTCCAATGTTGTAAATAATAATATTACTACTGCGCTTACAGTTATCTATCCCAATGGAGGTGAGGATTTTAACCCTGGTCAAACAGTAGGAGTAAAATGGAGCAGTACCGGTATATCATCAACTAACGAGAAAGTGTTTGTTCTATTAAACTACTATGATGCTAATGGTGTGTTTGTAACTAATGAAAAACTTGCAGAAAACACACTCAACGATGGTGGAGAAATCGTGAAGCTTCCAACTACTTTACCCTCTGGTGCATCTTGGGGTAAGAACTTCACAATAACTGTGGGTATTCCTGCTACAGCTACTGATAATTCTGATGGTAAGTTTAATATTGAATAGAAATTAGTTTTTAGTGAAAACCCTCAATGAAGAATTCACATTCTTGGGGGTTTTTGCTTTTTATCTTATTTACCAAGTCTAAACAAGCTTGTTCTTGACCACACACATATATGTCAGAGTTATCGAAATCAAATTCAGTAATATGATCTTGGATGTAACCTCTAAGATGGTCGGACTCTGGTTTTGGTCTAGATACAACATGCTTCACTGTTACATTTGCAGATTGGTTTTGTAGTTTGGAAAAATAATCTTTATATAAAACTTCTTCTTCAAACTTGCTACCAGTAATTATCACGATTTTTTGGATATCTTTTTGTGCGTTAAAGTAATCCGCTATAGATTTAACCACTCCAACGCCTACGCCAAAAGCAAATAGATAAATTTTCTGTTTTAGCATTTTGTCTACGGTATTTAATCCAAGTGGACCCATGAGTTCTAGTTCGGCATGAGTTAAGTCTTCTTTCCAAAACAGTGGACTCATTTTCCCTTTGGGTGAGAGTCTGATTGTAAATGATATTTCATTTTGGTCTAAATGAGATGAAGAAATAGAAAATGCCCTTCGGATTTTTTCACCGTCTATGGTCATAAATACATTTAAAAAACTACCTGGAATAAAATCCACGGGTACAGAAGTACGGATTATGACTTCTTTGGCCGTAAGGGAAAGGTCGATAATTTTTGTTATTGTTCCTGTAAATTTTTTTATTTTCATGTTATTTTTTCAGTTGTTAAAGCTTCCAATCGTCTCTTTCGGTTTTTAAGATATGCCCAAACGGTAGCTATTGTGACTAAGATCATCGCATAGAGTAAGTGTGTGTCCTTATAAGAAAGGTAGACATACAACGCACTACCGTAAAAATATACATATGATAGTTTTTGGATTTTTTTCCACCAACTTCCTAAAAGTTTTTTAGATAGGTTGTTTGAAGTGATAAGTAGGAGTATAGCTGATATATCGGCGAGGTGAGCGAGTAGGGCCCAGTTGTCCAGCGACCAGTACGGAAGTGTAAAAATACTAGAGAAATATTCAGCTGGGCTGATCATTATTTTTGAAAGTATGAAAGATACAATGATAGAAGCTGAAAAAACACCAACCCCTTTTCGCAGGATTACGAGAGGACGTAGCCATTTTGTTTGTAAAAATATGTCAGCTAGAGGACGTATCATCATCACAAAAAATAGACTGATGTGAGAGAAAGTGTAGAGTTTTTGGATGAATGTATCGTTGATTTGATCTATCTGGAATACTAATAAACTCGGTAGAATCATTAAGATTAGTATCGATATCCCTAACAGTATTTCTTGTGTGTATTTTATTATTTTTAAATATATTTTCATTTTTTTTATATATTACGAACCACCTCACCATCCTTTTTTATTAGAATGAATGAAATTTTTTCTCCTAAAATTTCTTGGACCTGATGGTGGTCTATTGAAAAAAACATCTTAGTATAAGCTTCGGACTTGGCGCCACATGGGTGTATTACACTAACTGAGATTATGTCAGTTTCTGGATTTTTATCTCCAGTTTTATTCAATATGTGGTTAACTGTGTTTCCGCCATTTTTCCAAACTCTTTTGTATATTCCACTTGTGGCTAAGCTTTGATTTTCAAGTTCGATGTCGATAATTTGGTTTGGAAAAACTGGGTTATAAATATTGAATGTAAATTTATTTTGATGCTCGTCGCGCCCCAAGGTGTAGATGTCTCCACCCAAGTTTACGATAACCCCAGTGATACTCTCCGAGTAAGTCTTGATTTTTTTAGCTAATTTTTCAGCTAAAAATCCTTTTAAAAATCCACCATAATCGAGTTTTTGTCCTGGTTGTAATTCAATACAAGATTTTTTTTCATCGATGATAACTGTAGAAAAATCAATATCGTATAATGAGTCGTTATCTAGATTAGTTTCATTGGTTAATTTAGAAAACGTTTGGTTGTAACCAAGCCTCGATATCTGAACCAGGGGATTAAATATGCCTTTAGTTTTTGCAAATAAATCGTAAGCCTTTTTGGTTACTTCAAGAAAAGGAGAAGTCACAATCATTTTTTTGTTTTCGTTGATGGTGGAGAGTTCACTTGTGGGTATAAATCTAGAAAAAGTTTCTTCGTATGCGCGGATGTCTTTTTCAATTTCTTTGTATATTTTTTCTGCTACGTCAAATGTGTCACAAACAATAGCTACAGAATATTCTGTGCCCATGGCGTTTCCATTCCATTCAAATTCTTTTTGCATAAATATAGTCTAAATAAACAAGATGAATAATAAATGAATAGGTGTATGATATATGTATGAGGATTTTAATTGTTGAAGACAATGAAAAATTGGCTAAATATACAAAGCAGATGCTTGCTGAGGAGGGGTATGCTGTGGATGTAGTTTTAGACGGGGAGTCCGGGGAGAGAATGATTCGGAATGGAAATTATGATTTGGTGGTGCTAGATATCATGTTACCTAAAAAAGATGGCATCTCCGTATGTAAGAGCCTAAGAGAAGATAATCTAAACTTACCTATTATTATGATTACCGCTCGAGGAGAATTGGAAGATAAGATTTTGGGACTTGATAGCGGTGCTGATGATTATTTGGTCAAGCCTTTCGATATGAAGGAATTACTTGCGCGAGCTCGAGCACTCCTTCGTCGTCCAGCAGACAAGATGATAAACAAGCTTGAAGTTCAAGATGTTGTTTTAGATAATTCAAAACATATTGTAACTCAAGCAGGTAAGGTTGTGCCACTTACTTTGAAAGAATATGCAATATTAGAGTATTTAATGCTGAACTTTGATCAAGTTGTGACTAGGGAGCAATTGCTTGAACATTGTTGGGATTTTGCGTATAGTGCATTTAGCAATATCACCGATGTTTATATCAAACAACTTCGAAAAAAACTAAAAGATACAGATGAAAAATATATTAAAACAATTCGTGGAGTGGGTTATGCCTTCCAATCAAAGTGATTATAAAAAGGCTACGGTATCGTTAACCGTTTATTACACATTGAGTGTAGTCCTAGTTTTGGTGGTTTTTAATTTATTGGTTTACTTTTTATTCAATTCTAACTTTAATGAGTACAGAGACGAGTATCTTGAGCATTCGTTAATTAGTGAATCTGAAGATCGCGAGGGAAAGTATAATGAAGAGTGGGCAGAACAAGTGCAAGAAAGTTTTACCGGTATTTTGCTTACTTCTGATTTAATTATAATTTTTCTAACCCTAATCGTGGCGTATGTTTTAGCCAAGAAAACACTTACTCCTTTAGAAGAATCATATAAAAAACAGGCGCGGTTTGTTGCAGACGCGGCGCATGAATTGCGGACTCCACTTGCAGTTATGCAAGCTGGAGGGGAAGTCGTACTACGGAGTGATAGATCGGTGGATGAATACAAAAAATTTATTTCTGAGAGTTTAGAAGAAGTCAAAAGGCTGACTACTCTTTCAAATAATTTATTATTTTTAGCGAGAAATGATAAAAAGAAAATTAATTTAAATATCAAAAATTCTTTTTCTGATATATGTCGAAAACAAGTAGAGGCAATGCGTTCTTATGCATCGCAGAAAAATATTATAATTACTGATTCAATTAGTGATAATGTCCTTGTCTTGGGGGATGGTGATGATTTGATTCGTATGGTTGTAAATCTGTTAAAGAATGCAGTTGATTATAGTCATAAGGATGGAGATGTGGAGGTGTCTTTAAAAAAGCAAAACAATAAAGCTATTTTGGTGATAAAAGATTTTGGAGTAGGTATTAAAGAGAGTGATTTGGGACGTATCTTTGAAAGGTTTTATAAAGCAGATAATTCTCGTACTGTAAACTCAACCAGTACAGGGCTCGGGCTGTCTATTGTTTTAGATATTGTCAGAGAGCACAAGGGTACCATAAAGGTAGATAGTATTTTGGGTAAAGAAACTATATTCACTGTTGTGTTGCCTTGTATTTAAGGATTAACCTTCTTCATCTGATTTTCATAATAAATCTATACGATAAATATATTACTAATAATATGTAATATTTTATGTCTCAATATGTATGTTTAGATTGTGGATGGATATATGACGAAGCTGTGGGTTTCCCAGAACGCGGGATACCTCCTGGCACAAAATGGGAATCACTACCTATGGATTTTAAATGTGCTGAATGTGATATCCGAAAGAGTGATACTCATATGTGGCAGAAAGTGGATTAAAATATATGAACAAAGATTTGCGAAATGTAGTTATAACTTTTAGTTTGATTGCCTTGGTTTTCACCGGGAGCTCTTTTGTTTACGCTAAAAATCAGGAGAAAGAATACCTTTTAGAGTTGCATCAATCTGATTTAGAAAGATTAGAAGAGGAAAAAGCAGAATTAATGGAGCAAAATCGCGAGTTGGCTGAATCATTAAAAAGATATCAGTCAGAGTTAGAGATTGTTAAGAAAAATTTAGCACTTCAAATAGCTAGCAGGAATATTCAAAATCAAAGAACTGTAGCTCAAGTTCCATTTACACCAACTCCAACTCCAACACCTACCCCTGTGATTACTCCAGTAAAAACTTCAACCCTTGTAAAAAAGACAGTTGTAGTAAAACCAAGTCGAAAATCTCGTGCTAGTTAATCTTTTAAAATGTTTTTTGTGTTAAGATATCGGAATGGATATATTTGCACATGTTTTGTGGGCTAATGCTGGAGCACGAGGTGCGAATGCGGTAGCCGATAAAAAACCAGAAGTTTCAGGAAAACGAAAATTTCACATGCATCCTGGCTGGACTGCTTTCTTTGGTGTAGCACCAGACTTTTTTGCATTTACAATTCCATTTGTTGTTGGAATTTATCAAGCGATATTTTTAGGCGCTCATTTTGGGAGACACCACATGGAAGTTTTCGGTTTTGATCTGGCGTCATATCTGTATCAATGGAGTCACTCGCTAGTTATTTTTACCGTCGTATTTATTTTGGTTTGGATATTTTCAAAAAGACCAAGATGGGAGCTTCTTGGTTGGGCATTGCATATCTTGATCGATATTCCATCACATTCTATAAATTTTTATCCGACGCCATTTCTATTTCCGATTTCTGATTATCGATTTCCGTATGGAATCTCTTGGGC
>CAYMIC010000024.1:0-10014 GCA_964390615.1 uncultured Candidatus Saccharibacteria bacterium
AAGATTAACACCACAGAGGAGAAAAACCAAATTCTTTGATATACTAAAATGAATGGATATAAAACAATTACAAGAAGAAAATGAAAGACTTAAACAACTGCACGGCGTAAAGGCAGATATTATTTCTATTTCCGCCCACCAGATCAGAACCTCTATCTCAGCTATCAAGTGGATCATCAAGATGTTCCTCGATGGTGACCTAGGACCCATGACCGAAGAGCAAGCAAACCTACTCCGCAAAGCCTACGACAGCAACGAAAAAGCTATCTCTATAGTGAGCGAGCTACTACTAGTAAACAAGACTGAAGATGTCACTGAAAAAGAATATATACTCGAAGAATTAAATTTAGTCGAGCTTGTCGAGAGTGCCATCTTCAACTTCTCTGGTGAAGCGTTCGCTCGTGGTATCGAGATTATATTCTTGAAGCCTGATATGATATTGCCAAAGGCTATTGGTGATAAAGAAAAAATTTCCGTAGTACTACAAAATTTACTTGAAAATGCAATCAAGTACAGCAACATGCATGGTAAAATCTTCATCCATCTCAAAGAACGAGATGGTGAGATATGCTTCTCGATCAAAGATACTGGCGTCGTAATATCAGAAGAAGGAAAAGAAAAAATATTTGAGAAGTTTTACCGCGACCCAGATGCTCAGAAAAAAGAGGCTATTGGCTCTGGCATCGGCCTTTTCACTATAAAAAAGATAGTTGAGCGCCATAATGGCAAAATATGGTTTGAAAGCTCAAAAGAAGGCGGTACTACCTTCTACTTCACAATCCCCATAGCAAAGAGCTAGACATCCTTTGCATAAGATACAGCGAGTAGTATAATAGGAATACTATGGCAAAAACAATACTTATAGTTGAAGACGATGATTTTCTTTTAGGGCTAGAGGCTTCTAAATTAAAAAAACACAATTACGAAGTAGTCACCGCTTCTAATGGTACCGATGCTATCAAAGCTATAAGCGGAGGCACCAAGATAGATTTAATCTTACTTGATTTAATGCTCCCAGACGTAGACGGATTTATGGTGCTAGAAAAAATTCGTGACAACAAAGAGCTCCTTACTATTCCGGTCATCGTGTTCTCAAACCTTTCTGAAGATAAAGATGTAAACCGAGTAAAAAAGCTGGGCGTGTCAGACTTTATGATTAAATCCAACTTCACCCTCGATGAACTTGCAGAAAAAGTAAAAAGCTTGATTGGAGAATAACCAAGAGATATGACGCTCTCGGACAAACTAGAGCTAAAATTTAAATTAGATCAATCACAGAAAAAAGCTTTAAATCGTTTAAAGCTTTTTTCTGTTTCAGATCTTTTATTTCACTTCCCTGTCCGTTATTCGGATATGAGTACAGTCAAAAAAATATCTGACTTAGTACCTGGAGAAACTGCAACTGTTTATGGCAAAGTCTCTAAATTAAAAACCAAAAAAGCTTTTCGCTCTGGCATACCCATGGGTGAAGGTGAGATCGCAGACCTCTCTGGAAAAATAAAAATCACTTGGTTTCATCAAGCCTACCTCGCAAAAATGATCAAGGATGGTGAGAGTGTAAAACTCACCGGAAAAGTGGCGACAAACGCAAGTGGCATATATCTAACCAATCCTGAATTTGAAAAAATTCCCAATCTACCGATAGATTCACATGACAGCTTGTTTTCCGCCGAAGGTTTTTCTCCCGCCCGAACGGCTGAAGCCCTTCAGTCGGGCGGGTATCCTATTTATGCCGAAACCAAGGGTATCACTTCCAAGTGGTTCTACCACGCTATTTTGAAAATCCTAAAAGATAAAACTTTAGATGATATACAAGATTATATCCCAGAAGATATCTTAAAAAGATACAACTTGCCGACCTTACGCACAGCACTCATTTGGATGCATACCCCCAAAAATGTAAAGGATGCTGAAGCTGCTCGCAAACGCTTCGCTTTTGAAGAAGTCTTCTTCATCCAACTAGAACGACAGCATGACAAACAGGAGTTTCGTAAAAACAAATCTTTTCAAATACCAAAAAATTCAGAGCTCACAAAAAACTTTATGGACCGTTTTCCTTTCACACCGACAAACTCCCAAACCAAATCAATCAAGACCATACTAGACGACATGGCAAAAACTTTTCCCATGTCACGACTTCTTGAAGGAGACGTCGGCTCTGGAAAGACTGCGGTGGCTGCGACTGCATCATACGTCGCAGTCAATCAAAGACCCAACGGGCAAAGTTTTGGAAATCTACAAGTAGCCTACATGGCACCCACCGAAATATTAGCAAGTCAGCATTTTGAATCCTTTATCCAATATTTCAAACATCTTCCGATAAATATTGGACTTATTACTGGTTCTGGTTGTAGAAAATTTCCAGCAAAAACACTCGGCCCCGCCAAGGACGGGGTAAAATGGACCCAAATCTCTCGCGCGCAACTTTTAAAATGGGTCGCCAATGGTGAGATACCGATACTAATAGGAACTCACGCCTTGATCCAAAAATCAGTGAAATTTAAAAACCTAGCTCTTGTGGTCATAGACGAACAACACCGCTTTGGAACAGCTCAAAGACGAAAACTCGTTCGCAAGGACGGCATCATGCCTCACCTGTTGTCGATGACCGCAACTCCAATCCCCCGAACACTAGCACTAACAATTTACGGCGACTTGGATTTATCACTTCTTGAAGAAATGCCTCAAGGAAGAAAGCCTATAATAACTGAAATAATAACTCCCAATAAAAGAAACGAAACCTATAAAAAAATTCACGAAGAACTTGAGGCTGGTCGCCAGCTGTATGTGATCTGCCCTCGCATCGATGAACCCGATCCTGAAAAGGAAATGGCGTTAAATGTTAAGTCTGTCACAGCCGAAGCCAAACGACTTAAAAAAGAAGTGTTTAAAGAATATGAGATAGGGGTACTGCACTCTAAAATGAGCAAAGAAAAGAAGGATAAAGTCATGCAAGATTTCACTGAAAATAAAATTCAGATTCTCTGTGCTACCTCTGTGGTGGAGGTAGGAGTCAATGTCCCAAATGCAACCCTCATCATCATCGAAGGCGCCGAGCGCTTCGGACTCGCCCAACTTCATCAGCTGAGAGGCAGAGTCATCAGAAGCAACACTCAAGCTTATTGTTATGTCTTCGCTGAAGCCAAAACAGATAAAACCTTACAAAGATTAAAAGCGCTACAAACTGCTAAGAATGGTTTCGAACTTTCCGAACTTGATTTGACCCTTCGTGGTGCAGGTGAACTAGGTGGTACAAAGCAATGGGGCATCAGCGACCTCGGCATGGAAGCAATCAAAAATATCAAAATGGTTGAAGCCGCTAGGACTGAAGCTATCCGCCTGATCGAAGAGGATTTAGAATTAAAAAATTATCCCCTCCTGAAAAATAAAGTAAAGCAAAAGGTACAAGAATTCCATTTCGAATAAGTTTCATTTTGCCTGCCCCGTAGTCAGCTTTGCTATACTACTGGGAAATAAAATTAATTCGGGGCCTTGCAGCCTTCGGTTTCGTATTTTGAAGAAAGATTTGCATCAATCACAAAGAGATTAGACTCAGCATTCCACTTATAAGCATATACTCCACCGCACACCCATTTACCTTTTTCTTCATCAAAAGATTGAGAGACGCTGTAGTAACCATTTTCTTTTGGCAACAACTTAAAACCAGCCAGATTTTTTACTCGAGAGACAGAAGTAAGTGATGCTAAAGTAATGCTTCCATCCAATTCTTGTTCTTTCAAAACACTTATTTCTCCTTTACTATTTCTTGAAAGTATAAAATAAGTATCATTGTTGCCTCCATTGCCTACTACAATTCCCTCTAAGACCCCATCCCCCGTGAGATCCATAGACTCAGAAATCTTTAAGTCAGTCACCGAGGAAGTTTCTTCATTTCTATAAACCGCAGACTCTATTTCTTGACTTGAGAGATCCTGCCAATCAAATTCTTTTTTTGTTTCGACAGGTGTAGTCTTTTCCGGATCTTCAGCTAATTTAGATTTATGGGTTTTGGTATACAAAGTCACCCCCACCAAAACAATAAGGATTATTAAAAGTATATTTGTGACCGAGCGCTTTTGCATATATTCATTATATCAAATATATGCTTTGTAGTCCGTCCTCATGGATTCGAACCATGGACCCCAGAGGTATAAGCTCTGTGCTCTAACCAACTGAGCTAAGGACGGTTATCCATCCATACTACAAAATTAACTGAATTTTCGCAAAGACTATGAATGGCTTTATACTAACCTTCTATAACAACACCAGATTCTTTATTGTCTAACTTCTTGGGTGTGATTCCAAAAGGCAAAAGCAAATTGTTATATTCCTCTTGTTCTAGTGTTTCAACTTCAATTAATTTTTTCGCAATAGCATCGAGCGCCGCTCTATTTTCAGTAAGTACTCGCTCTGCAGTCACCAAACCTTCTTTCAAAATTCGAGTAACCTCAGCATCGATGATTTGAGCTGTCGCTTCAGATACAGTAGACTCTCGGCCTTCTGCCCAAGGACCTCTCGAAGAATTATCAGCGTAAGTGACTGGTCCTACCAAGTCTGACATCCCCCACCTAGTCACCATGGCTCGCGCCATATTACTCGCAGTTTGAAGATCTGAAGACGGACCAGTAGTGACATCTCCGAAAATCATTTTCTCTGTGACATAGCCACCCAAGGACATAGCAATGTCGTCTATAAATTCTTGTTTAGCTTGAAGCTTTCGCTCTTCGAGAGGTAACTTCATGGTATAACCAAGAGCACTGCCTCGAGAGATAATAGTTACTTTATGTACAGGATCAGCATGTGGCAAAACAGATGCCACCAAGGCGTGTCCCGCTTCGTGATAGGCAGTGATTTCTTTTTCTTTTCTAGAAAGCAAGTGGCTCTTGCGTTCAGGTCCAAGCATAACTTTTTCAATCGCTCGAATAAGATCAAATTGAAAAACTTTTTTCCGATTCTCACGAGCAGCCAAAATCGCGCCTTCGTTCATGATAGAGTGAAGATCGGCACCAGAGAATCCTGGAGTTCGTTCAGCAATAACTTTTAAATTCACATCTTCAGCTAAAGGCTTTTTCAAGGCATGAATATTTAAAATCGCTTCCCGGTCAGATCGGTCTGGCATGTCGAGGAGCACCTTACGATCAAATCGTCCTGGGCGAACTAGTGCTGGATCGAGGACATCAGCACGGTTTGTCGCCGCCATCACAATAACTTTATCATTCGGTTCAAAGCCATCCATCTCAACTAGAATTTGGTTTAAGGTTTGCTCTCGTTCGTCGTTACCTCCACCATAACCTCCCCCTCGAGTACGGCCAATAGCATCAATTTCATCTACGAAGATAATTGCTGGAGCTGCACGCTTAGCCATCTTAAAAAGGTCGCGCACTCGAGATGCTCCTACACCCACAAACATTTCCACGAATTCAGAACCAGACAAATGGAAAAAAGGTACTGAAGCTTCACCAGCTACAGCTCGAGCCAGCAATGTCTTACCTGTACCTGGAGCACCAGTAAGTATGACTCCTTTTGGAATACGAGCGCCAATATCTAAAAACTTCTTCGGGCTCTTTAAAAAGTCTACAATTTCTTTTAGTTCTTCTTTGGCTTCTTTGTTGCCAGCGACATCTTTAAAAGTAACTTTGGTATTTTTATCATTCGGATCAGTGATACGAGCTTTGGATTGCCCAAAAGTAAAAGCTTGCATACCAGCGCCTTTGACTTGTCGTGACAAATACCAAAACAAAAAGACAATAAAAACTATCGGCAATAAAAATGGCATCAAGTTTAAAAGCACATAGCCTAGTCCTGATTCATTTTTAATTTCTATTTCTACTTGAGCTAAAGCTTCCTTACTTACTCCGTAGTTCGACAATGTTTCAGACAAAGAACTCTCGGTTTCTTTTTTGGCTTCTTTAACTTCATCAGTGATATAAGTAATTGAGAGCTTTTCTCCAGCCACAGTTATTTTTTTCACTTCTAGAGCTTCTACATTCTGAGCTAGGGTTGAAATCGGAATTTGGGTAACTTTTGTTGAATTACCAGAGACAGCTAAATAAAGCGCCGTCAAAAGCATAAATATAAGCACAGTTGAAGCAATACTCCCAAAAAATTTAGGTTCGGGTTTCTTCTTTTTACCCTTACTGCCCTCTTCGTTGTTTTTAAGAAAATTCATTTGCATCCTTAGATGATATCATAAAATATCTAAACAAAAAACCCAGACTTTCGTCTGGGTTTTTTGTTTAGCAAAGATTATGCTCGCTGTACGTTTACAGCATTCTTACCTTTGTCAGAGTCTTCGATGTCGAAAGACAATGTGTCTCCTTCATGAAGATCTGCGTATTCAACTCCTACTAGAGACTTGCTGTGAAAGAATAAATCTTTCTCCAACCCTTCTGCAGTGATGAAGCCGAAACCTTTGTCAGTAAGCTTTTTGATTGTTCCTGTCATGAGATTTTCGTTAAGTTATTAAATTACAAATATAAGCAGTTTGCTATGATCGACTTTAAAACTCTACGCTTGAATATTGTTACCACAAGTATATCATATCCTAATATAAAAGTCAATCTGGTGGAGACGGGGGAAATCGAATCCCCGTGCAAAAGGAAACCCCTAGGAAGTCTACATACTTAGCTTGTTTTTTTGTTTAAATTGAAGAGTTAAGAAACTAGCAAAATACTTTTCAATCGATTTCTTGATTTTAATTCTGAAGGCGAAAAGGTTTCAGACTTATCCCGATAATATTACACCTAAGCCCATATATCGGAAGTCTATGGGTTAGACGCCACTTACGCTAAAGCGTATGATGGAGCAAAATCTTTCATACCGAAGTATGGAGATTGCTTTAGTCCTAATTTTGCAATTAGATTTTGAACAAAGATTTACGAGATTGTGTCCGTACTCGGTATGCATCAAAGGTAGCCCGCCTTCTGTCTATGCCTGGCATCCCCAACTATTGTAAAAGAAATTAATATTTCTTTTATCCACCAAACCTCTCCTTTTCAAGGAGAGGATGCCCTTTAGGGCAGGTGAGGTATTTTCAAAGTTCTTACCTCTTGTACTCTCGACGAACCTCGCGGTCCGTCTCACGCTTTTTTATAGTTTCGCGCTTGTCGAATTTCTTTTTTCCTTTCACAAGAGCGATTTCTACTTTAATTTTGCGTCCTTTATTATACACTGAAATAGGTACTATCGTCAAGGATTTATTTTTACCGCTATCTCCGAGCTCGGCGATTTCTTTTTTAGTTAAAAGCAATTTTCTATTTCGGAGTGGATCGTAATCTTTGGGAGCATTAGCTATTTGATATGGAGGAATATTTGCATTCATAAGGTAGGCTTCCCCGCCCCGCACGATCACAAAAGAACCTTCGAGTGACATTTGCCCACCTCGAATTGCTTTAACTTCAGTTCCGATTAGTTCAATCCCGCATTCAAATTTCTCAAGGATCTCATAATCAAACCGAGCTTTTCTATTTTCTGCATAGCTTGCCATATTTATGATATTAGCATTTGAAACTAAAAAATCATAAAATAGATACATGGAAATAAAACCTAAACTTTCAGTTACAGGGTATCGTGCTATCTGGGGCACAGATTTAACTGAGCAAATTGCATATGAATATTCTCGGGCTTACGCCAAGCTTGCTAAAGAAAACGGGGGTAAAAAAATTTTAGTTGGTCGTGACGCACGACAGTCAGGCCCAATAATTTTATCTAGTGTTACCAAAGCATTTCAAGCTGAAGGAATTGAGGTTAATTATGCCGGAATCCTTCCCACCCCAACCATGCTCCTCTTGGTCAAGAAATTAAATTTTGATGCTGGAGTTATGATCACGGCATCGCATAATCCGATTGAGTACAATGGTATAAAATTTATCGTTCCCGGTGGCCGGCTCACTAATGCAAAAGAAACCGCCGAAATCCAAAGATTATATGAAGGTCTAACTTCTGAAGAAAAGACAATCCAAGGGCATCCCTTGGATGAACCGACATTGGATAATAAAGAATTTAGGAAAATTCATATTGATGAGATATTAAAAAATATTGATGCAGATTTAATTCGCAATAAAAATTTTAAAGTCGCCCTCGATCCGATCAACAGTGGGGGGTCTTTGATTACCCAAGAACTACTAAAAGAGCTCAACTGTGAAGTACAAGTGATAAACGGAGAGATGACTGGGCTCTTTGCGCACCGCCCAGAACCATTACCAGAGAACTTAACTGAGACTGCGGAGTTTGTAAAAAATGGAGCGGTGGATGTCGGCTTTGTACAAGATCCAGACGCGGATCGACTTTTGGTGATTGACGAGACTGGTTCAATCATCGGTGAAGAAAAAACTTTAGTCCTCGCAATTAAAAATGTTTTAGCTAAAGAACCTGGAGATATCGTGATCAACCTTTCCACTTCTTCCATGAGTGAAGTTGTCGCCCGAGAATTTGGAAGAAAAACTTACCGAACAAAAATCGGTGAAGCTAATGTGGTTCAGAAAATTCTTGAAGTTGGCGCACCGATTGGTGGTGAGGGTTCTTCAGGAGCAATTTATCCTAAAGTAAACACTGCTCGGGATTCCCTAGTCGGCATAGCCCTCATCCTCGAACTTATGGCTCGAGAAAATAAAAAGATATCTGAACTCGCAGACTCTTTACCAAAGTTTTATATGTGCAAAGAGAACATACACTTTGAAGGAAGCTTGGCGGCACTATACCCCAAGCTAAAGGCCGCTTTCCAGAACAGTTCAGTAAACGAATCAGATGGTGTACGCTTTGACTTTGAAGACCAGTCATGGATCCATATCCGACCCTCAAACACAGAGCCATTGGTGCGTATTTTCGGAGAGGCCACTACCCCTGAGAGAATCCAAACCTTGGTAGACCAAGTAAATTTGACTTTAAACTCGAATTAAGCTAGAATCATGTGTACTAAATAAAGACATTTAGATCAATTGCGCGAAAGAATTAACAACCAAATACGGGTACCAGAACTACGAGTTATTGGCGCCGAAAACGAAAACCTGGGGGTTTTGAGTACTAAAGAAGCACTCCAAATGGCAATAGACTTGGGACTCGACCTAATCGAGATCTCCCCTAACGCCAATCCACCAGTTGCTAAAATCATGGAATTTGGCAAGTATCAGTATGAACTCCAAAAGAAGCTTAAAAAAGCTAAAGCTGGAGCCAATACCACTGAAACCAAATCTATCCAGATTAAAATCGGCACCGGAGACCACGATCTAGGACTAAAAGCGAAAACCGCTTCCAAGTGGCTCAAAGAAGGTCACCGCATCAAGGTTGAATTATTCTTAGCAGGACGCGCAAAGTTTATGGATGAGAAGTTTTTAAAAGAAAGACTCGACCGAGTTCTTCACCTCATCACTGAAAACTACAAAGTGGCCGAAACTGCTAAACGAGGTCCAAAAGGATTAGCTCTCACGATAGAAAAAGCAAAATAAATTATAAAATACAAATATATGATGAAAACAAACAAATCATTTTCCAAAAGATTAAAACTTACCAAGAACGGCAAAGTAATTGCACGTAAGGCTGGTTTTAACCATTTCAATTCCCGACAATCCCGAACCACCCAACTGGCTGGACGAAAAGGAGTGGACTTCGTAATTAAAAACAAACCTAAGAGTCACTTGTTGCCTTTTAGCTAATTATAAATAAGATAACAGAGATACAATGACAAGAGTAAAAAAGGGCGTACATGCATTAAAGAGACGAAGAAGCGTATTGAAGCAAACCAAAGGTATGCGACATGGTCGCAGCACCAAGGAGCGACAAGCTAAAGACGCTCTGCTTCACGCTGGTTCCTATGCTTTCGCACACCGAAGAGATAAGAAATCTCATAATCGCAAGCTTTGGAACATCAAGATCAATGCAGGATCTCGAGCGACAACCGGTATGTCTTACTCTAAGATGATGGGAGCTCTAAAGAAAAACAAAATCGAAGTTGACCGAAAAATCCTAGCTGACCTAGCTGAGAACAACCCAAAGACATTCGAAAGAATCCTCGCAACA
>CAYMIC010000025.1:0-9566 GCA_964390615.1 uncultured Candidatus Saccharibacteria bacterium
TCTACTTCGTAGGCTGTATTTTGTTGTTCGAAGAAATTTACGAGTTCAAATACATCAGTAGCAGTAGACATCCATTTTGCAGGATTGGTGACGTTGAAGTGTGCTTCGAGGCCTAGCTCTTCTAGTCGTCGATCGGCGACATATTGCACATATTGGTTTACGTAATCCGCATTTAGTCCCAATATACCATTAGGAAACAAATCTTTATTGTAGTTTGATTCCAATTCAACACCCTCGATAATAATATTCCTGATTTCATTTGCAAATTCTTCAGTAAGAATGTCTGGGTTCTCTTCTAGAACTGTATGAATCACATGGATTCCAAATTTTAAGTGCAATGACTCATCACGAATAACCCAGTTGATCATAGAACCTAAGTTTCGAAGTTGGTTTCTTTGGCGGAAAGAAAGTGCGACCATAAAGCCGGAGTAAAACCAGATTCCTTCCATGACTATATTTGTGGCTACGAGATTTCGTACGAAATCTTTTTTACCTTCTGGGGTTTCGATATTTAGAGTCTCTTCAGTCATCCGAATTAAGTATTTATTTATGAAGGCTTCTTTTTTTCTCATTGACTCAGTGTCTAGATGGACATTGTAGACTTTGTCTCTATCTAGGGGGAAAGTCTCAAGGACATATTCAAAAGCCACACAGTGGTTTGCCTCCTCAAACATTTGCTTTGCAAGGTATAGGTGGCATTCTGGTGATTTTAAGTATGGATAGACACCCAAGGCCAGAGAACGGTTTACGATCAACTCGGCAGGATTAAAGAACGCCATTAGGAACTCCACAGCATGGCGCTCATCTTCTGTCATTTTTCTCCAGTCTACTAAGTCTTCTCCAAGTGGAATTTCATGAGGAAACCAACTATTTCGTACAGCTTGATTGTAAAGATCGTATGCCCATTTGTACTTCATGGGATGCAAATTCATATCTGTGGGGGATGCTTTTCCTAATATCATATATTTTTCTTTTTTAATTTATTAATTATTGACAACTTTCACACAGTAGTTGATCCATAGGGTCTTCTGCAATGTGTATTTTTTTAATCGCGTTTGCTCCCGCTACTTCTACTTTTGACGGTACGTTGATTGGGGATGGTGTCGGTGTTTCTAGTAGAGATACTTCTTCTACTTTAGGGGCTGTTTTCTCTCGCAATGCGGCAAAACCTTTTTTACCAGTCATCTCAGCTTTGTTTACAGCTACAGTGGATTGTTCCGCAGAATGACGAGGTTTCATATGTAGGTAATAAGTAGTTTTTAGTCCTTTGTCCCAGGCTGTAGTGTATATTTTCATAATCTCGTCGATATCACGAATATCAAGATACATATTTCTTGAGATTCCCATGTCTACCCACTTTTGGGCTCGTGCGGCGACTTCAATATAAGCAAATGGAGACACACTGAAAGAAGTTTTGTAAATTCTTTTGATGTGGTCTGGAATCTCAACAATAGATTCGATATCTCCATGGTGTTCCAAGATTTGCTCTCGAACTTTCTCCCAAATTCCTTCTTTCTGTAGAGCTTCGATTAGGTTTGGATTAGTCTCTAAATATTTTCCAGAAATTTTATTACGAGAAAACATCTGAGTGAAACGAGGATCTATACCCGGAGAAGTTCCAGCCACCAGTCCAATATTTGCGTTTGGTGCGATAGCGAGTAGGGTAGCATTGCGGATACCTTTTTTTACTTTAGACCTCAAGATGTTCCAATCAAGCGGAGGCAGTATTGTCGCAGAAGACATTCGCACTGTCAGTTCTCGTCCACGGTTTTCTTCAAGTTTTTTCATGGTGTCAATCGGTACATGTCCTTGGGACCACTCTGAACCTTTAAAGTTTTTGTAGTGACCTCGTTCTTCTGCCAAGTTTGCACTCTCATCAATTGCCATATAAGAAATGAATTCAAAAACCTGATCAGCAAATTCATAAGCTTCGTTGTCTTCATATGAATAGCCGAGTTGTTCGATAGAATCCGAAAAGCCCATGAGCCCTAGTCCTACTGCGCGGTTTTCATTGTCAGCTCGTTTTGCTTCTGTGATAGGTAGTTCATTGATATCTATCAAGTTGTCGAGTTGGCGAATAGCGAGTCTGGTGGATTCTTCCAGACGATGCCAATCTATCTGTCCTCCTATGATATGACGAGCCATGTTGATAGAGACCAAATTACAAACAGCAACATTGTTGATATCGGTTGGTAGGGTAACTTCGGTGCAGAGGTTAGAACAGTGGATGGTTCCAGTATTGTTGTTAAGCGCGCGAACATTGATAGAGTCTTTCCAGGTCAGCCATGGGTGTGAAGTGGTTTCGAGTGATACCAAGATATTCTTGTATTGTTGTCGAGCAGGGAGCACTTGGAACATTTTCATTTTTCCTTGCTTGGCTAGTTCTACGTATTCGTTATAGCGTTTTGAGAAATCCGCGCCGTAAAGTTCGTTTAAATCTTTAACCTCGTTTGGATCAAATAGGTACCAATCAGCACCTTCCATAACTCGTTTCATAAATTCGTCAGAAATATATACTGCAGTATTTGCAGTTCTAGTTCGACGGTAGTCGTCTCCATTGTTTTGTTTTAAATCTAGAAAGTCTTGAAAGTTTAGATGCCAATTTTCCATGTAAAAACAAAGAGCACCTTTCTTTTTACCACCTCGTTGTACGGCTCGAACAGCAGAGTCGATGATGTGCATAAATGGGATTGGTCCAGAGGAAATAGTATTGTTGGATTTTAGAACAGAACCCTCTGCGCGAAGTTTTGTAACTGACAGTCCAATACCACCGGTTGCCTTAGATAGCATCAAAACATCAGAGACAGTCTTCCCGATATGAGCCATGTCGTCATGAATTTCCATCAAGAAACAGTTTGAAAGTTTTGGTTTTGGTGTACCAGAGCCGATGTTAGTAGATCCTGCTGAAAGATATTCGAGCGCTGACATCTTGGTATAAAACTTTTTTGCCCATTCGTTCGGGTGCTTTTCGTTGAGTGCCATACCCATAGCGACACGCATCCAAAAATATTGCGGAGTTTCAAGTGGTTGTTGCTTTTCGTTTTTTACTAAATAACGATTGAGCATAGTTGAGAGTCCGGAATATTTATAGAGTTCATCATTGTCGATGTTGAGATATGATCCTAGGTCGTCCAAATCAAAATTGGTCACTAGGCGCTGATCGAGTAGTCCAGATTCTACAGCATTTAAGATGTAGTTTTTGAAACGAGAATTGTGAAGTTCCTTAAATTCTTCATGAGATAAGGCTTTGATGTCGTCGGGGTCGTAATCACCGATAACTTTTTTATATATAACCTTAAGGAGTAGGCGCGTAGCGATTTTATCGAATTCCATACCAAACTGAGCATTTTGGAGGGCGGCATTGATGGTAGCCATGTCGAGTTCTTCAGTGGTGATACCATCATAGAGAGTGAGTTGTGTTTCAGTCGCAATCTGAATTACCTTTGAGATTGGATCCTCGATTCCTTTACAGGCTCGTTCGATAGATTTATTAATTCGGTCCGCATTGAAGGGGACTTTAGAACCGTCTCTCTTGGTAATTGTTAAGGTCATAGGCTTTTACTTTTTTGTTAATCTGGGGGCTCGAACCCCAGCCCGATTTTTGTCGGGAACTATTAATTTCTACTCTTAAACGTACTTTTATTATCTCGCAAATGACATGTGAGGTCAAAGAAATTTTTGCAATTTTTTTATAGGAAAACTAAATGAAAAAAGGTCAACGGCTCATTGATTTAAGCCTTTGAAAATAAGCTCTTTCTGAGCTATTTGATCAATTAGAAATTGATGGGAAAAAATTTAAAAAAGACCACTGATTTGGTCTCCAAAATGAGCCTTATTTTTGGTAAGTTTTCCACAGTAGATTTATTTACTTTAGATTCACTTCGTTTCGAAGTCGGAGGGCCAAGTAAGCCCCTACTAACAGCACTGCTCCCAAGATAAAAAATATGAATTTAAAAGAAGGTGTGAGAGTTAAAATACCAATTGCCGCTAGAGGTGCAATTATGAAGGAAAGTGCTGTAGTATTTCTGAAAAAAGTTATTTCATCAGCGTGTTGTTCATTTACAATTCTAAAAAAATAACTGTCACTCATGACTTCGATAGATGCCGCTCCGACGCGAGTCATGAAAAGTATAAATGCCCAAAGGTATAGATCTTTTTGCTCCACAAAGGTCATGATTAAGGTGAAAATTGCCGATATCACAAAAGCAAAGAAGAGAATTTTCTTCTCTCCAATACGATCAGAAAGTTTGCCTAAGGGAAACTCTAGGAGAACAAATGGCAGGAGCATGATGGTGAAGATTATGCCAATACTCGGCCACTCAAAACCTACATGGTCGTGCAGGTATAGCGGAGTGTAGATGATCATCCAAGCGAAGAAGAATCGCAAGATCAGGTTGATTAGATAAATTTTTGAAATACTTTTGTTTCTGATAAAAAACTTTACGGTTTTTAGAACTGCAATTTTTTTATATTCAGGGTCTTGGAATTTTTTAAAAAATAATATTAGTATCAAACTTACTAATAACATAAATAATGCTGAGATAAGGTAGACTCCCAAGAAAGAACTTTTAGCGATGATTGAACCAGATATTAATTGAGCGACCACCCAAGCAGAATTGATAACTGTGAGATATATACCTCGAGCACGTCCAACCCGTTTACTGATAGTAAAATCCTCGATAAATATATCGAGTGTGGTGACGATAAAATTTGTGCTGAGAAAATAAACTACAAAAGATATTACAACTAAATTAATATTTTCCGTAAATGCTAGAAATATCAAGGATATGAACCCTAGCAGAGAAAGAGCTAGGGTGGATCGGTAATTTCCAAAGCGTTTCAGAACCCTTGGCATCTCGCTTAGTCCCAGTATTGTAAGTATCGCAGCTCCTATATACAGAGCACTTACTTTGGTGGGACTCATAAAACCTTCTAGTAAACTAGAGTTTATGTAAGATGTTAGAGCAAGGGGAATAGAGAATAAAAATCCAGCGAGATAAGTTATATATCTCTTTCGTTTCATATTACACGCTTAGGACTACAGGTATGACTAATGGTCGCTTGTTTGTTTTTTGGTATAAGAATTTGGAAATATTTTCTCCGAGTTCAGCTTTTACAGCATCAAAGTCTATCGGTTGACCAGGTGTAGTTCGAGCAGTTTTATCCTCGATACATTTCTTGATGATGATACGAACCTGGCGGAGAAGTTCCTGGTTTTCTTTGAGGTATACGAATCCACGAGAAATCAAGTCTGGTGACTTTTTTAGTTTACCAGTTTTTTGATCGACTAGAGCCATGACTACGAACATGCCATCTTGTGCTAGCATTTGTCGATCTTTGATGACTACATCCGTACTGTCTCCTACAGAGACGCCATCTACCATCATGAGTCCAGCTGGAGCTTTTTCCTTACGAAGAGTTATCTTTTGTCCATCTGGAGAAATTTCGATGATAGAGCCGTTGTCAGGTACCACGATATTTTCTTCACTCATACCTATCTCCATGGCGAGTTCTTTGTGAAGTTTTAAGTGATAGTGATGTCCGTGAATCGGAATAAAGAATTTCGGGTGAGTTTTACGGTGTAGCCACTTGATGTCTTCTTTGTTGCCGTGACCAGTCGCATGCACGAAGTCTTCGCCAGCAGTACGGTAACTGATAACTCGAACACCTTGGCGGGCGAGACCATCTTTCATACGCTGTACCGATCTTTCATTTCCTGGAACGATAGAAGCTGAGAGGATGATCGTGTCGCCTTTGTGTAGTTGAAATTTGGTGTGGGTTTTATTTGCTGCGCGATTGAGTGATGCGAATTCTTCACCTTGAGCACCAGTCATCAAGATAATCACTTTGTTTGGTGGATATTTGTCTGCATCTTCGATAGGGATGATAGTACCTTTTTTAGGTATGAAGTAGTTGGCTTCGATTGCAACTTCGATGTTTGTTTTCATACTTCGTCCATCGAGGGCAACTTTTTTACCGAGAGCTTCGGCAGTTTTTACCACGTGCGCTAGGCGAGTGATGTGAGATGCAAAAGCAGCGATGATGATGCGGCCGCTTACTTTTTTGATTAAGTTCTCTAGTCCTTGGTGGACTTTAGCTTCTGGTAGTGAAAAACCTTCATTTTCGATGTTGGTAGAGTCGGTCATCAAGAGTAATACTTTTTCCTTGTCGAAAACAGAGTAGACTTTCTCTTCCTCTTTGGTGGCTATGCCGTCTATCTGGTCTAGTTTATAGTCTCCCGGGTTCACAATGACACCGTTTGGAGTTTCGATGATGAGACCCATAGAGTCGGGTATAGTGTGAGTCACACCAAAGAATCGTACTTTAATTTTCCCGCACATAACTACTGAGTCATTTTCAACAATATTTTCTTTGATGGCTGGTAGGTGTGGAAATTCTGCTTGGCGTTTTCGAATCATGAGTACAGTTAAGTTTCGAGAGTAAAGTGGTGGGTTGCCGATTCGAGACAATACCAAAGGAATACCTCCAGTATGGTCCAAGTGTCCGTGAGTTACAAACATAGCTCGGATTTTATCTTTTCGTTCTTCGAGGTAGGTGGTATTAGGGATGACATAGTCGATACCCGGAGTTTCTTCGTTTGAGAAGTGCATACCAGCGTCCATGACGATGATATCATCACCGATTTCAATTGCGGTCATGTTTTTGCCGATTTCTTCTACTCCACCAAGTGGGATGATCCGTACTACGCCAGGTTCTGGTGGTAATATTTTTACATCTTTAGTATTTCGGTGTTGAGGTTTAGCCCCAAAAGATCTTCCACCACGGCCTCCGCCTTTACCGAATTTGGAATATTGGTAAGTTGAGCTTTTGGTGTTTTTCTTTCTGGTATGGTGTCCACCTCCACCTGTGTTGCTAGTGTGTTTGTGTTCATTGTGTGGTTTGTTTTCACCATGTTCTTTCGTACTTTCTTTGCTAAGCGCGCTGAAAGGTAATCTACTCTTTTTATTCATTTTCTTCTTGTTTATATTTATTAATAATTTTTTATAATAGATTGTTTGTCCCGACACTGTAGTCGGGATCCCGATTCCGCCTTAGCGAGTCGAGGGAGCGAATATTTTCCAAACATTATCGGTCTTAGTATACCACAGATAAGCATTTAGGAACCTATCGGATGGGAAGATAAGATGATCTATATTTAGCCCCTGTAAATCTTTAGATACTAGATATATGAAGCTTGGGCTATACAGGAATACTGCAGGCATATCTTTTTTGATTTCGTCTACCATCTGCATATATTTTTTCTGACGGGCAGCTTGATCTTGGTTTCCAAAGGTATCTTCTAGGATTTTGTCTACTTTGGCATTGGTATACATGGCTACATTGAGTCCCGGATCTTTTCGCTCAGAAGAGTGCCAGAAAGCATATAGATCGCTCTCGGTGTTTACAATCTCGCCAAACAAGAGCGCATCGTAATTTCTAGGGCGGATAACAGATTGGTTCAAATTTCCGACTTCAAACACCTTGACATCTACTTTCATACCAAGGGCGGTTAAATTTTCCTTAATTATTTCAGCAGACTTGGCGAGCTCTGGAGCGTTCCCAGTAGAGATAGAGAAAGAAATGTTTGCAGTAGTTTTCTTTTTATTGCTATCAGTTATAGTTTTTTCTAGGAAACCATTCTCGCCAATACTCCAGCCATCTCGCTTGAGGATCTCTTTAGCTTCCTCGATCTTGGCTTCTTGGGTGGAAAGGGCTGAAGTACTAGTGGAAGGCAGTACATGAGCAGGTATAGGGTTATCAATACTCACTCCATAGCCACCCAAAACTTCTTTGATGATTCGATCTTTGTCGATGGCTTTTTCGATAGCCGATACTACATTTTTGTTTGTAAAAATTTGGTTTTCGTTTTGGTTAAAAAATAGTCCAAAAATACGAGGCAGTACTGAACTTGCTATAGTGCTGTCTTTTTCTCGAAGGTTGATTGTGTTTTCTGGAGAGATGGAACCTAGCTGATCTATTTTCCCGTCTCGTTCTGCAGCTAAAGCATCATCTTCGTTTGGATAGAAAGAAAGATTTATTTTTCGGATGTAAGGTTTGCCTAAAGTAAAATCTTTGAAAGAAATTAATTCGTAAGAGTTTACGATACCAGAAGATTCTTTATTAACTTTAAGTACTTGATAGGGTCCAGAACCGACAGGGTAGAGATTAGCTTCATTTAATTCAATCGGAGAATTTTCCCAAATGTGCGCAGGCATGATAGGGACGGTGGCATTTTCTAGAAAGTTTGCAAACGGTTGTTTTAAAGTAAATTTTATTGTGCGATCATCTACTCTCTCAGTAGTCACACCATCCCAATTTCCTTTGCGAGGACTTTTGATTATCGGATCCTTGATTGCGTTGATGGTAAAAATAACATCGTCTACTGTTATTGGTTTCTTGTCGTGGAAATAAATTTCATTTTTTAGGACGAAGGTGTAGCTTAGCCCATCAGGAGTAGTGGTGACAATTTCAGCTAGATCTGGGATGATAGTGCCATCAATACTTTTTCTCATGAGACCGCTGTACACTAGTGTCACTAGTGCTCGGTCAGCTTCAGTGGAAGCAAGAACTGGATTCACAAATCTTGGAGTGCCAATGATACCTTCTTTGATAGTGCCGCCTTCCATAGGAACTGACACCATAAAAGATTTATTTATTTTTCCCAAGATGCCAATAGTGCTCACAAGTAGCATCAAAGCGAGCGCAAGAAATACGAACCATTCTTTTTTTGAAAAAGAAAAAATTGCTCGTTTCATTTCGTTTCTTTTGGACGCCCGGAGGGGATTTATTTTATTGTAAGAATTTTTCATAAGTTAAAAACTTAAAAAGAATTTTATGCACGAAGAAAAATAGTAGGACTAGGACGCTTTCAGTACAACTGAAAGTAGTGCTAGAAGTGCAAAAATTACTGCGCAAATGACAGATAACACAAAGAGGAACTTTTCGAAACCGCGTCGTGTGCTGTGAAATGTTCCACCGTCTCCTCCTCCTAACGCGCCACCCAAGCCCGCTCCAGATTGCTGGAGAAGTATAGCTAGGACTAGAATAACTGAAACTATGATTTGCGCGTAAGGCAGAATTTGTATAACAAAATTCATGGTTTTGATTATTACATATTTGAGGTATTTTTGCAATATTGCACCTTAAAATACTTATAACTCCCCCCAACCCACCCTTACATTAAGAAGGGGAACTCAACTACTTTAGGTTATCCACTTTTCTTGACTTTTAACCCTAAAAGGTGTATAATATACGTATAGCTACGGAAACCGTAAGATCCCGTTTAAAGCAAAAATTGTTTTTTTGAAATTTATAATAGTAAAAATGAGAACAAAAACTCTCGAGCAGAACACGGCGCAAGATTTTGCTGGACTGCAAGTCGACCAGTTGAGCAAACTGCGCAACGGCAACATCACTTTCGAACAAGTGAAATGGTTTAACAACCTTTCGTTCGAACAACGGGAAGCATTGATGGGTAAGCAACCTGAAAAGACACTTATCCTGAAACTGCTTTCCGAAGCACATGAGATTATTATCGAAACCTGTGACGGCTCTCAGACCATTGC
>CAYMIC010000026.1:0-7494 GCA_964390615.1 uncultured Candidatus Saccharibacteria bacterium
ATACCATTTGTAGAACTTGCAAACCAAGCTATCAATTTTTCTCCAAAGCTACTATTTTCATCTTCAAAGTCTTCGATATCGTGAAGTTTTATATCCAACTCTTGTATTCCTTTTACCAATTTCCACTGGTTAGGAAGCTGTACAGAGTACATTCCGCTAGGTAATACTGAAACTAATTCAGGATAATTTTCTTTTACTTCTTGAGCGATAACTCCAGTCATATGATCTCCTGAAGCAATGACATCATAGTTTCTAATTCTAAAACCATTTAAATATTCCAAAACTGAATCGCTATCTTCAATATTTGTTTTCAATCGCTCGTCAGAAGAACATGTCACAGTTTCTGCTCCAGCTTCTGGATCATGCAAACATTCTCCATCGGAATCATGGATAGCTAGAAGGTAACCATCGGTTCCTGTGTTTTCTATATCTAAAAGATAGTCTGGAGTGGTGTCGCCTATGCCAAGACTTCCGCTACCAAGTAAGGTCATCTTTACTGTTGATGAAGTACTATTTGTTGTAGAAAATTCTAAATCACCAGTTCTTGTTCCTACAGTTACATCTGTCCAAGTCGAAGCGATACTGGCAGATTGAAAAGAAACTCCACTACTTGTTTCGTTATAAAAACTTACACTACCTCCAATACCATTGGCTACAACTCCAGATGAACTTCTAGCAATTCTAACTACGTCATCAATAGAATTAGTGGTTGCAGGATTAATTGTAAAAGAACCAGCAGTTCCTGTTGTTGATAAACCCTGAATACCTGGACCACTTGTTCCAATCCCATATACCCCAACACCACCAGATGTACCTTCACCTCTAACACCTTCTGCTCCAGTACCATATACTCCTATATAAGTTCCAGAACTACCATACACGCCATAACCAAAGCCAGAAACTGCACTATAAACACCATAATTTATCGCCGGAGAACCTGTATGAGCATTATTTATATAAATACCATATGTATCTTGGCTGGCTGATGCGTTAGCACCAGAAAGTGAAATATTAATTCCTTTCTGACTACTACTTGCAGCAGTCCCAGTAATTGCTAAGTTTATTAACGAACCAGAAGTAAGAGTAGAAGATGCAATATTTAATCCAGTTCCCGAAGTAAGTGAATTTGCATTCATTGCAAAAATTGAAGAGGTTGTATTTTGAGTTGTATTTGCTGAAGTCAAAGACATTGTTCCTGAACCTTGAATATATCCAGTAATAGCATCAATGGAACCGTCCGAGGCAACTTGAAATAAATCACCATTACCAACAGTAAACATCGATGCTGGGGTTGTGTCACCGATACCAGTATTTCCATTACCACTTATTGTTAGCAATGTTCCTGTAGTACCACTATTTACTCCAGTAATAGAAAATTCTGAGGTTCTAGTGGCATCTGTAGCATTAGTCCACTTAGAAATTAGTTGATTAGATAGTTTTATAGGATCAGAAGAAGTTTCTAATTTAAAATCAACAGAAGTACCTAAGCCATTAGACAAAATACCAGAGGTTATACCATGAATTTCAACTGCAGTATACACTGCATTGCCAGGGCTTCCAGTCTTTTGAATTTTTAAAGGTAAGCCAGAATCCTCGGCACCAGCAAAAATACCAACTCCGGCATTATACACATAACCAGTTACACCATTACCAGTACTAGAAAATCCGCCTACACCATAACCAAGATTAGAAAAACCATAAACTCCTATTCCAGCTGATCCAAAATCATCCGATGCTACACCATAGACACCATATCCTTCTGTAGCTCCACCATCAGTGTTTGAGGCACTCCCATAAATTCCAATATTAATATAATCACCAAAAACTCCACCACCCCGATCATTTGAAAAATAACCAGCGTATGAAGTAACACCATCACCAACATTCTGGCCAGTAGTAGACACATTTAAAACTGAAAACCCGAGTGCTCCAGAATTACTATTACTACTCAATTTTAATCCTGCATTGTCTGCTAAAGTATTCCACTGCCACTCTTGAAGATAATTTCCATTATCAATTGTATTAATAGAATCTGCTGCAACTAAATCAGAAATTACTGAACTGCCCGAAACCACTGTCACATAACAATTCGGATCAGTTGGTCCGCAACCTCCCCAGGCACTTCCTGGGTCTCCTGGGTCTTGAACATTATCACCAGGTGCAAAAGGAGTACCTGGGTCCGCTGCAAATACTATAAAGACGGATACTAGAAAAGAAGTCAGTACTATGGATGTGAGAGAATATAGAAATTTCCTGGATTTCATTGTATTTATTATATCAGAAAACAAAAGTGAAGAAAATAAACTTTATGCTATTATGTGAATAATGGAAAAAGAGACAGCAACTCAAAATACCTCAGGATTTGTGCACTTGCACACTCATTCTCACTATTCCCTACTCGATGGCCTTTCCAAGCTTGAAGACTTAGTTTCTCTCGCTAAAAAGTCTGGTATGCCGGCCATCGCTATCACTGACCACGGCAACATGTATGGAGCTATAGAATTTTACAAACTCGCCAAAAAAGAAGGTATAAAACCTATCATCGGAGTCGAAGCTTACATGACTGCAGGATCCAGATTTGATAAAAATGTAGAAACAAATAATGGCAAGAGATACTATCACCTAATCCTCCTTGCAAAAAATTTAACTGGATACAAAAATCTAATAAAACTAGTGACACTCGCAAACCTTGAAGGCTACTACTACAAACCTCGGATGGATAAAGAGATTCTACGTAAATACAGCGAAGGCATCATCGCACTATCTGGATGCCTCGGTGGAGAACTTTCCCAAACTGTACTTCGTAAAGATTTTGAAGGTGCCGAAAAATTGGTCCGAGAATACCAAGACATTTTTGGTAAAGAAAATTATTTCATTGAAATTCAAAATCACCCTTCTGTCGAGAATGATCAATTCGTTCGCGAAGAATTAGTTAAACTCGCAAAGAAAACTAATGTCATGGTAGTGGCCACCCAAGACTCTCATTACCCATGCTCGGACGACCATGATGCTCATCATACCCTGCTTCAGATAAACACCCAGGGTGATGGAAAAGATGGTGGTAAATTTGAATTTTCAGATGATGACTTTTCTTTTCTCAGCGGTGAAGAAATGCGTAAAGTTTTCAAAGACTATCCTGAGGCTATAGAAAACACTGTGAAAGTTGCTAACATGTGCAACCTCGAACTTGAATTAGGTCGTTGGGTTTTCCCTGATTTAAAAATCGAAGAAGGAAAAACATACGATGAAAAATTAAGAGAATTAGCCTATGCGGGCTTTGACAGATTAGGATTAGAACAAAATTCTGAGAGACTAACCCGTGTAGAATACGAACTCGATATTATTTTCAAAAAAGGATACTCTCCATACTTTTTAGTCGTAGGAGATTTGCTTCGTTACGCTCGTGAAAATGACATACTAACTACAATTCGAGGATCTGTCGCGGGCTCAATGGTAACTTACCTTTTGGGGATCACTAACGTAGATCCGATTGAGTACAAACTCCCTTTCGAACGGTTCCTCAATCCTTTTCGCCCATCAGCGCCAGATATCGACATGGATTACGCCGACAACCGCCGAGACGAGATGATCGAGTACGCCAAACAAAAATACGGAGAAGATAAGGTGGCTCAAATAGGAACTTTTGGAACCATGATGGCTCGCGGATCAGTACGTGATGTTGCTCGTGCTCTCGGTTATTCATATGAAATTGGTGACCGAATTTCTAAAATGATTCCGATGGGTAGCCAAGGTATGCCCATGACTATCGACCACGCCATGGAGATAGTACCCGAGCTCAAAGCTGCTTACAAAAAAGAAGCTGATACTAAAAAAATCATTGACTTGGCAAAAAAAATGGAAGGCTGCGCCCGACACATCTCAGTGCATGCTGCCGGAGTGGTGATCGCTCCGACTCCAATCTCAGACTACTCACCTATTCAGCTCGACCCTAAGGGTGGTAAACGCATCACTCAATACGACATGTATTCTATCGAAGAAGCGGGACTTTTAAAATTCGACTTTTTAGGTATTCGAAACTTGGCCATTCTCGGAGATGCTATCACCCTAGTAAAAAAGTTTTACAACATTGATATCGACATTGAACGAATCCCCCTAAACGATAAAAAAACTTTTGAACTTCTGGCTTCTGGTCAAACTGAAGGATTATTCCAACTCAACGGATCTGGCATGACTAGATATCTGAAAGAATTAAAGCCGAGTTCCATTCACGATATCAATGCCATGGTAGCACTCTACCGTCCTGGACCAATGGAATCCATACCTGAATACATAAAACGAAAACACAACCCTCATCTTGTAAAATATCTAGATCCAAGAATGAAAAAATTCTTAAGTGCTTCTTACGGTTTGATTGTATATCAAGACGATTTGCTTTTCTGTGCACTTGAAATGGCGGGTTATAACTGGGAAGAAGCTGACAAATTCCGAAAAGCGGTAGGTAAAAAAATCCCAGCTGAAATGGCAGCCCAGCATGAAAAATTTACTAAAGGAATCGTTGAACACGGTCAAACAAAAAAATTTGCCGAAGATTTATGGAAACTTTTTGAGCCGTTTCAAGCTTATGGTTTCAACAAAGCCCATGCGGCATCATATGGCCGAGTGGCTTATCAGACTGCATATATGAAAGCGAATTACCCCGTAGAATACATGACTGCGATTTTGACTGCGGAGTCCGGTGATGTCGACCAAATATCCATCATCATCGAAGAATGCAAAAAAATGAACATCCCGGTCTTGCCTCCAGATATCAATGAAAGTTATGGAGGCTTCACAGTAGTTCGACCAAATAATCGCAGTGAAAAAATACGTTTCGGATTATATACTATAAAAAATTTGGGTGTAGATATAGCAGACGCAATCATCGCTGAACGCAAAGAACGTGGTCGCTTTCTCTCTATCACTGATTTTCTAGATAGAATTAAACATAAAAATTTAAACAAAAAATCTATGGAAGCTATGATCAAGTCTGGTGCCATGGACGAGCTCGGAGAGCGCGGTGAACTTTTAGGCAACTTGGAAGACATGCTCGAATACAATCGTGAAGGTAGTAAACAGTCTGCCAATCAAACATCACTCTTTGGTGGACTTCTTGATGCTCCAGCTTTCAGACTAAAAGAAATGCCGAAAGCTCCGCAAGCTGAAAAACTACTCTGGGAAAAAGAACTCCTGGGTCTATATATCTCTGGTCACCCACTCGACCGACTGCGAGAAAAATTAGAAGGGCGCTCGATAAACATAAAACGCATCAAGGAAGAGTTCGGCAATGGCATGGAGATCACCATCGCTGGTATCATCCAAGCAGTCCGTCCGGTGGTCACTAAAAAGAACGACCGAATGGCGTTTTTACAAGTTGAAGACCTTACTGGTAGGATCGAAGTCGTAGCTTTTCCAAAACTGTTTGAAAAATCAGCCGATATTTTAGTTGCTGATCAATGCATCGCCCTTTCAGGTAAAATTTCCTTGCGCAATGGTGAGAAGAGTGTTATAATTGAAGCAGTTAAAACTATTTAGTTAGTTCACCAAAACTTGTAAGCCATGATTACGATCATTACGATTATAGATTTTCCCCTTTGCAAAATAGGACAAGTCAGTCCAGCAGACATATTGTCACTTGAGAAAAGTGCACAAAAAACTCTGCCACACACTGGCAAAAGACCAAAGGGAGTTACTAAAGATGAGCCTAAGGCTCAACCAACAACATAGTACGGAGTACGAAATAATCAAATGAAATGGAGAGCTCCGGCTCTCCATTTTTTAATTATTATAAATAGACATGGCTTTGCCTAAGCCTTCCGAATAGAAAGTATCTATAGCCAAAGCGATGCGCTTGGAAAGTTTTTTGATTTCAGCGAGTTCTTCTTTCTTAAATTCACCTAACAGGAATTTCAAAACCTTCTCCTCCCCTTTTGGTTTTTTGGCCACACCTTTAGCATTCACTGGAGACACTCCTACTCGAATGCGTACAAATTCTTCACTCTTGAGCGACTTGATGATAGACCCTAAACCATTGTGTCCACCAGAAGAGCGGTTAAAGGATATTTTTATTTTGCCGAGAGGTAGATCGATATCATCGTACACAACAATCAAATCAGCCAAATCTTTTTTAGATTTAATTAGTGGCGCCACAGCCTTGCCTGAATTATTCATAAAAGTATCTGGAGTTAGAAACTTTACTTTAGCAGTCTCTAATTTATCTGCAATATGTCCGAGAATTATACGACCCGCATTATGGCGGGTTTTTTCATACTCTTTACCGGGGTTACCTAGTCCTACGATTAGTTTCATATATACACTATAAAACGCTTTTGACTATTCCGTCAAGTAAGTTTTATGATACAATGAGCGTCATGGAAGAAGAAAAACCTAAACAAAGCGGAAATTCCTTTTGGGAACTTGTTCGTTTTGCGATTATCGCAATTGCTATAGTCCTACCAATACGTATATTTATCGCCCAACCCTTCGTGGTCTCAGGCTCTTCGATGGTCCCAACATTCAAAGATGGTCAGTACTTGATCGTGGACGAAATCTCTTACCGTCTCGGAACCCCAGAACGCGGCGATGTAGTGATATTCCGCTACCCCAAAGATCCAACCAAATTTTTTATAAAAAGAATCATAGGTCTACCAAATGAAACTGTCGACGTCGATGGCAATGAAATAACTATCACAAGTGATGAACACCCTGAGGGCATAAAATTATCCCAGCCATACCTCCGTACAGTTTCTAATACTCGTGACCATATGGTGCTCGGCAGTGATGAATACTTTGTCATGGGTGACAATAGACCAGGAAGTTCAGACTCTAGAGTCTGGGGACCAGTGGCGAGAAAGTTTATCATTGGTAAGGCCTTCCTACGACTATTGCCGGTAAGTGAAATAAAATTAATGCCAGGTGCTTATGAATATAAAGATTAATAAAAAATTATATGAATAAAATAAAAAAAGAACCAAAGAAAGAAAGTAAGCAGAAAAATCAAGACTTGGCATCCCCGAAAGGCATGCGAGATATCATGAGTGATGATTATTATTCCTTCCAAGGATTTTTTGAAAAAGCCCAGGAAGTAGCAGTGTACTATGGTTTCAAACCTATTGAGACTCCTATGCTTGAACACGAAAATATCTTCACTTCTAGTATCGGCGAAGGCACTGATATTGTCGACAAAGAAATGTATACTTTGAAAACTAAAGGTGGCGACCACTTGGCTTTGCGCCCTGAGCACACTGGACCGCTGATGCGTGCATATATCGAGCACGGAATGCAAACCATACCTCAACCGGTAATGTTTTACCAATACGGTCCAGTTTTCCGACACGACAACCCTCAAAAGGGACGCTATCGACAATTTAACCAATTTGACTTAGACATACTCGGCAACGAAAAAAGTATTATGGATGCGCTTGTGATCAAAGCTGGTATGAGTATTCTAGAAGAAGCGGGCGCAGAGAATCTTTCCATCGACATCAACTCTATCGG
>CAYMIC010000026.1:7594-9067 GCA_964390615.1 uncultured Candidatus Saccharibacteria bacterium
GGTATGTCTATTGCTGGTGGTGGTAGATATGATTACTTAGGAAAACAAATTGGTGGTAAAAAAGATGTACCTGCAGTCGGTATATCTATTTCAGCGGACCGAGTACTACTCATGCCATGGTATAAAAAACTCTCTCCTCGTATCTTGAAAAAACCAAAAATTTACTTCATTCAACTTGGAACTGAAGCTAAACTCAAGAGTTTAAACATTATCGAAATCTTACGAAAAGCACACATCCCTATCGCTCAATCTCTTTCAAAAGATTCTCTCGGTTCTCAACTCGCGATTGCTGAGAAACTCGCCATCCCCTACGCTCTAATCTTTGGAGTAAAGGAAGCTATTGAAAACTCGGTAATCGTTCGCAACATGCAAAATCGTTCTCAAAATACAGTGAAACTTTCAAAACTTCTAGATTACTTAAAGGAAATGAAATAACATGCCGGAAATCGTCCAACAACCAGCTCGTGTCTTAAGACAGGTAGCAAAAGAAGTACCAGTAGATACTATTACGACTCCTAAAATTAAAAAGATATTGAAGGAAATGAGTAAGGCTCTCGCAAGCCAAGACGATGGAGTCGCTATAGCTGCTCCACAAATCGGATACAGTCTCCGAATTTTTCTTGTGTCCGGGAAAGTATTTAATAAAGATTTTCTTGAAAATAGAACTGAGCGTCGCGCCGGAAAAACCACAGAAGTTTTAAAAGTTGAAAAATCAGCGGACCGAGTATTTATCAATCCAGTGCTTTCTAAACTCTCTCGTGACAAAGAATGGATGCCTGAAGGATGTCTCTCTGTGCGCTGGTTGTACGGTAAAGTTCATCGTTCCAAAAAAGCTTTCGCCGAAGCTTATGACGAGAACGGCAAGAAATTCAAACTCGGTGCCTCTGGACTCTTGGCTCAAATATTTCAGCACGAGACCGATCACTTAAACGGTATTCTTTTTCACGATTTGGCAAAAGATATCCGTGAAGAATTACCTGAGATTAAAACACAAATTAAAATTCAAAAATAATATGAAATTTGTATTTTTTGGAACTCCAGATGTAGCAAGTGAAACGCTTGAAATTTTAAAGTGTGCTGGTTATTTACCAGAACTCATAGTCACTGCACCTGATCGACCTGCTGGCCGAAAAATGCTACTAACCCCACCACCTGTAAAAACCTGGGCCATGGAAAACAATATTCCATATGTGCAACCAGAGAAAATTACCCCCTCAGTCTTCGACAGCTCCCCCTTCTCAAGGGGGAGCCTTTCTAACTTTGATTTAGCAATTGTTGTAGCCTATGGAAAAATTTTGCCAGAAGAAATTATCAATGCTCCGAAACTTGGATCTATAAATATTCACTATTCCCTACTACCAAAATATAGAGGTGCGTCCCCTGTCGAATCTGCTATTTTAAATGGTGATGATGAAACTGGTGTCACTATCCAACAAATGGAATTCAAAATGGATACAGGGCCGATACTCGCTG
>CAYMIC010000027.1:0-2606 GCA_964390615.1 uncultured Candidatus Saccharibacteria bacterium
TCTAAGAATTTAAAGATTTTTTCGTTGACGAGAACATTTTCCACATGAGCTCGCGCGCGTTCAGGGTCTGCATCCTTATAGTGCTCTAAAATCATAGCGACTTCAGTCTCGATATCTTTTTCTTCTGCTTTTAGGCCTTCTATTTTTCCTATTTCATGCAGCACCAAAGAAAGTTTTGCTTTCTTTTCACCATCACCTCGAAATTCCTTACGGAGATCTTCAATAGTTTTATTCAAATGTTTAAGGTAGTCTTCAAATTTGAGACCCATAGTAGTGATATCGCTCTCCATGCGGTAAATGATTTTATTTACTTCAGATTCTACTAATATTTCCGGCACATCTACGGTCGAGTCGGCCATGATAGCTTCTACTATTTTCAGTCTAGTCTTTTCTTTATTTTGGTTTTCTTTTTCGAGTTTTAGGTTTTGTTTTAGTTTGTCGGTAAAGTCCGCTACATTTTCAAAGGGTCCAAGTGCCTGCACAAATTCGTCGTTGAGTTCTGGAAGTTCAGGTTCTGCGTCATTCTTCTCTGCTTCCTCTGCACCTTCAGTTATGTGTTTCTTCGGAGCTCGAGATTTTCGAATATCTAGCAATGTCTTCTCAACTTCTTCATCTGTTACCTCAGTACTTTTTTCAGCTTCTGTTATTTCAGAAAGTATTTTTTTAGCGATTTTTTTATAGTCAGCGAGGGTGACTTCTGGCAGAGTTGAAGTTCGGATTTTAAATCCAAGTGGACTTTTTCGAGCGAGCTTGGTCACGGCGATCATAGGCCTACTGATGACATCTAGTTTTTCATTCTCGATTATCCTAGGATAGTGTTCAGCGAGAGCGAGTTCCGCCATTTCTTCTAAGATTTTTATCTCAGGAATGTTCTTTAGTAGTATATCAGTAGGGACTTTACCTTCTCGAAAACCATCTATCTTGGTGTGTTCGCCCAAGTGCTTTACCGCCCTTTCAAAATAAGCTTCAAAAGCTTCAGCTGTAATTTCGCCTTCAATCTCGATTTCACTTTTTGGCAGTCTGGTAATTTTTAGGTTAGTATATTTTATTTCCATGTGAGTATCTTATAGTTAAGACCTTGTTTTGTCAAAAATAAAAACCTCTCCAGTAGGGAGAGGTTTTTAAGATGCGTATTCAAAAATTTATTTGAAGTCGCTATCGATTGTGTCTATATCAGCATTACTATTTAGATCTGCTTCGATATCACTAGTCTCATCTCCACCAGATAGGTTGTTGGCAGGGATATTTTCGTCAGTATAAGTAGTATTTGTGTCATCATCCATTGCTTTATCTCTCATAGATTTTTGTTGTAGGAGAAATATTAGAGCGGCAACTATGATAAGGACGATCACTACTGATAGGACCATGGTGTTATTGGATTTACTGCCTGTTGTTTGAGTAGGTTCCATATTTATTCTTTTACTGCATTCTTTTTAATTTCTTCGACCGCACTTCGTAGACTACTGTGAGCACTCTTTAAGTCTTCCTTGATCAGAGCGAGTTTACCTTTGAGCTCGTCGACACTCTTGTCTGCGTCGATATCACTCTTTAAGTCTTCGATTTTATTCTTTGCGTCTTCAATTTTCACTTGGGCCTTATCTACAAAACTTTGTGCTTCCCCAGTATTTTTATCTGCAGCTTCGATTTTATCGATGCGAGTCTCGATTCTATCGGCAATGTTTGCCAAGTTTTCGGCTCGTTGCATAAAGGCTATCAAGATTTTTCCTCGGATCATCTTGACACCATCTTGCCAGTGCTCTTTCATGTCTTCCTTCCATGCCTCTCGCTTGTCTTTCATGTCGCGCATCATTTCCATACGCTTGTCTTTCATGTCGTCGCGCGAGTCCTTCCAGTCATCCATCGCTTCTTTGCGCTCGTCCATATGCTCTCTTTTAATTTCCATTTTTCCACCTCGTTCGGCTTCGTCCTCTCTAGCACTTACTTTATAAGCGCCGAGTACAAACACTAATACTAAAACAAAAAGTAAACTAAGATATTTTTTCATATATTTAATTCGAAAAGGTTAAAAAACTTATAATGCTGACCACATTATAATTATAACACGATATCTATTTAGAAAACTTCTCGTTGTAGAGAGTTTGAGATTTCTTGATTGCTTCTATTGCTTCTGTCTTTCCTTTGAAACCGTGAACAGTAATAACACTTTTCTTTGGTTTTAGTTGTTTGATAGTTTCAAAAAAGTTTTGCATTTCTTTGAGTGAATGTTTATTTAAGTCATTTAAGTCTTGTACATCTTCCCATCGTAAGTCGTCTACTGGTACAGCTATTATTTTGTTGTCAGATTCCTCAGTGTCAGTCATTTCCATAATAGCGACAGGACGAACAGTAACCAAAATTCCTGGTGCGATTGGATAAGTTGAAAGGAGAACTACATCTAATGCATCACCATCTTCCCATAGCGTTTGCGGAACAAAACCATAGTCGAAAGGGTAGGCGGCTGGTCCGTAATTGGCTCGGTCGAGCTTGATCATGCCAGTTTCTTTATCTATTTCGTATTTATTGTGAGAACCTTTTGAAATTTCAATTATGCAATTGAATTCTTCAGGTGCGTTTTTTCCTATTGTTATGTCGTGCCAAAGATTCAT
>CAYMIC010000027.1:2706-8356 GCA_964390615.1 uncultured Candidatus Saccharibacteria bacterium
GATTCATAGTTTTTATTTTATTCTTCTTTAACTTCTTCTGCAACCACGACCTCTTCCTTTTCAACATTTTCTGTATCAGTAGATGCTTCTGCTGTCTTCTCTTCTACTTCTGTAGCATCTGTAGCTTCTTCTGCCGCTGCACCGGTACCTTTGATGTCTATTCTCCAGCCAGTTAGCTTGGCAGCCAAACGAACATTTTGTCCGCCTTTACCGATAGCTAGAGAGAGTTGGTCTTCGGCAACTTCGATAGTCGCTTTGTGTTCAGCCTCGTCGATTTCAATCGAGAGAACTTTTGCTGGGGAAAGGGAATTCGCTACGAAAACTTTAGGATCTTCACTCCATGGGATGATATCGATTTTCTCACCACCGAGTTCTTGAGTGATGGTGTTGACTCGAGTTCCTTTTTGTCCAACGCATGAACCTACTGGGTCGATATGTTCGTCGTTTGAAAATACCGCGATTTTGGATCGTGCACCAGCTTCACGAGCGATAGACTTTATTTCTACTACCCCAGATTCTATTTCAGGTGCTTCGATAGAGAAAAGTTTCTCGATAAATTTAGGATGTGTTCGAGAGAGACGAAGGTTGATACCTCGAGGTGAATCTTCTACAGAGTAGAGATAAGCCCGCACTCTTTGGCCTCGCTGAAAGTATTCACCAGGAATTTGTTCTTCAGGAGCGATGACACCAGTAGCTCGGTTGAAGTCCACATAGACTTGCCCTCGTTCAATCTTTTGAACCATACCAGAAACGATTTCACCTTCCTTGGTGCCGTATTCATCGATAATGGATGTTCGTTCGGCTTCTCGGATTCTTTGAATGATGACTTGCTTAGCAGTTTGAGCAGCGATACGTCCGTAATCATCTTTTTGTTCTAGAGGAAATATGACTTCATCATTTAGTTCTACGCCTTTTTTTATCTTACGAGCGTCTTCGAGCATGATGTGGTGTTCAGAATTAAAATGAACTCGTTCATCTTCAGTATCCTTGATAGAAACTTCACCTTCTTCCTCTTCTTTTTCATCCATTCGAGCGATACTTTCATCCACGACAATTTTAACCTGATAAAAATCAGTCACTCCGGTTTCGAGATCAAATTTAGCACGGATTATTTGTCCCTTTTTGCCGTAATCCTTCTTGTACGCTGCAGCCATGGCTTGTTCGATAGCTTCTAGGATCTTTTCTTTTGGTATTTTTCTTTCTTCTTCTAGCTGTTCTAAGGCACTTTTGAATGTTTTTATGTCCAACATATATTTATTTTTCTTATTCTTACTTTGAATATTAAATTTTAATAAAAAAAGTCCAGGCGTTAAGACAGGACTTCTATGAGAAATATCATATCACAAAAATTTACAAAATGCAACATATTTTTCTTTTATCCACAGCCCAAAGTTTATAAGATTAGTCAATAGTATTGTATAATTTATCCATGCCTCCGTCCTCGGATATAAATCCTACTAATAATAAAAAACATATCGGCTGGATTGTTTTTGCTTTTTTACTTTTATTGTTGGTTGCTCTCGTGTTTTATTTTTATAATAAGCAAAATCCTTTCAATATTAAGGAAAACATAGAAACGAAAACCTATGAAGAGATGAAGCAAGAAGTTAGAGACTATAAGCCAGATCCAAAAACTGAACGAAACCCAGCCTTACTCAAGCAAGAGCTTGTAAATTATAAGCCTCCTAAGGAGGACACTGGTCCTACTGATGCAGAAATGCTTGAACAGCTTCGTAATTTTAAACCGTAATTTATGAAAAAAACCCACAAATTAAATAAAATTCTGAGTCTTTTGGTGGTTATCACGGTTTTGGGTAGTCTTACTTTATATACTCATACTGTTCGATCTAGTGCTCTACAAAATATGTCTGGATATGCTTGGGGTGGAGATTGGACTGACCAAAACAATAATGGTATTCAGGAATTAAACCCTAACAATGTTCCTTATGAACCTACTGGGGGAGTGGGTTGGATTTCTTTCAACTGTACTAGTGGTGGGAATTGCGGATCCAATGATTATGGAGTAAATATCGAAGCAAATGGAGACTTGGTTGGTTATGCTTGGTCTTCTAATTATGGCTGGCTTAAGTTTGGAGGTCTTGGCGGTTTCCCGAGCTGGACTGGAGTTTCAACTGGTAATGCAAGGTTAAATGGTAATCAACTCGAAGGTTGGGCACGATTCTGTGCTGGAGCTGCTGATCCAATTTCATGTGATGGAACTGTATCTAACCCATCCAATGGTGGCTGGGATGGTTGGCTGTCTCTAAAAGGTCCTGGCTATGGAGTTACTCTAGAACCTTCTACTGGGATTTTGTCAGGTTTTGCTTGGGGTGGAAATGATGGTGGTAAGAATATAGTCGGTTGGGTAAATTTCTCGACTGATTTCTCTGATGTCATATATATACCTGTAACCGGACCGACAGTAACTTTGTCTGCTAGTCCGGTTAGTGTGCCAACTGGAGGGCATACAACTCTATCTTGGCAGGGTGCAAATTTGATCACAAGCAGTACTGGATGTACTGCGGTTGGTCCTGATGGTTGGGATGGTGCTAGACCTTCTCCTAATGGATCTTTTGTAACACCAAGCCTAAATACTGACGGTCCTCATACCTACACCATACAATGTATGGGTACAAATGGAGAGATGTCACCTGTAAGTTCAGTCACAGTTACTGTGGGTGTGGCTCTAGATTTTTACGCTGAACCTTCTCCAGTTTATTCTAATAATGGCTATCAAACTGTTCTTCACTGGACAGTTTCACCTTCAAACGGAGATTTGCATGATTGCCAAGCGACAAGTACTACACCTGGAGAAAATCAATGGAACGGTGCTGATATCGATGATCCGACACCTTCAGATCCTTCAGCATCTTTTGGTCCAGTATATGTACCTCAAAATCCTACCAATTTCACAATCACTTGTAAGAATGCAATTGAGCAAAATGTAACAGAATCTATATTAGTTCACCGCAGTGACTTACCAGAGTCTGTAGGTTTTTATTGGGATACTGTTATTTGCAACAGCGGTCTTTGCACTACTACACTTAGTTGGGAACTTACAAATGCAGATAGTTGTATAGCTTACACACAAAATCCTACAGATGGTACTGGTTGGGGTGGCGATATTCAAGTGACACCAAATACAGGGAATCAGCCAGGCGTAGTAGTTCCGGCAATTGCTCCAGAATTCACCACTTATGTATTGAGATGTACTATGGATTCAGGTGCTGAGATTACAAAAGAATTATTCTTAAACAATGAAACTGGGGCTTCTCAACCACCAATCTATCAAGAAAATTAAAATGACAAATATAACTATGAGTACAAACATAAAAACAATTTTAAAATCGGTATTAATCATAGGAGTTTTTTCTATAGCACTCCATACCTTTGCAGACTGGACAGCTCCGACTGCAACTCCTCCAGGAAACAATACAGAAGCTCCGATAAATGTGAGCTATGAATTGCAATCCAAATCTGGACCTCTTGTAGTCGGCGCACTTCGATCTCTTGGTGCTGGGATATTTGATGATACTTTAACTACAGTCGGTTCAGTTGGTATAGGTACACCTACTCCCGGTGCAAAACTCGAAGTAAATGGTCAAGTAAAAATAACTGGTGGTGTGCCAGGACAAAATAAAGTTTTAGCTTCTGATGCACTAGGGCTGGCGTCATGGAAAAGTTTATCTGAGCTAGGAGGCGGTGGTGGTGGAGATAGTATTTGGCTACGAGACAGTAGTGACGCTCTAATAAAACCAGTAGCCCCCAATGACAGTCTTTGGTTGGGATTTAATTCAACAATTTATAAAAGTAATACCTCGGCTAACAATAGTGCAGTAAGATTTCTGCATACTACTGGTGGCAATGCTGGCATTAATACTTTCTTGGGTAAAGTTGCTGGTAAGGGTAATTCTATTACTGGCGACGGTAATACTGGTTTAGGATATTCAGCTTTGGAAAATATTTCTTCTGGTTCAAACAATACCGCTGTAGGTGCCGCTTCACTAAAAATTACAACTACTGGAACTGAGAATACAGCCGTGGGTGCTAATACTTTGCTCAACAATACTACCGGTTCCCAAAATACTGTAGTTGGTTCCAATGCTGGTATCACTACTAGTAGTATCAACAATGCTACAGCGCTTGGATACAACACTAGTGTGAATGCTAGCAATAAAGTCCGCATAGGAAATTCTGCTGTTCAAACTATTGAAGGCCAAGTGGATTGGTCTTTTCCATCAGATCGTCGCATCAAAGAAAATATTAAAGACGTAGACTTAGGTCTTGATTTTGTAAAATCTCTTCGCCCAGTAACTTACAAGCGTATCGGAGGGGATGATAAAATCAATTATGGATTTATAGCTCAAGAAGTAGAAGCCCTACTCGATGGAAGAAATACTAGTATCGTGATGACTGATTCTTCTCCTGAGAAAATGAAAACTATGAGTTATACTCAGATGATCGCACCTATGGTCAAAGCTATCCAAGAACAACAAAAAGAAATTGAACTTTTGAAACAAGAGATAGAATTATTAAAAAATAAATAAGAGTAAAAAAAATTATTACTAACATTATAAAAATATGCACTCAAAAATAAAAACAATTCTAAAATCGGTTTTCTTGCTAGCGATTTTTTCCATCGCTGTCCATGCTTTTGCTAACTGGACTATGCCTACCAACAATCCTCCAGCAGGCAATACTCCTGCACCGGTAAATACAGGTGGATCCCTTCAGCACAAACCAGGATCTCTCTTGGTGAATTTGTTTCGAGTTTTTGGAGATGCATATTTTGATGGAGATGTTGGTATCGGCACTGTGACACCTTTTTCCAAGCTAAGCGTTCGGGGGAATGTGGGACAGTATTCTAATACTCCGAGTAGTCCGAGTTCTCCTTTAGGTAGTTCATTGTATCTCGGAGATTCTAATTTTTATAATTCTGGTTATTTTAATTCAGCTCCTGGCTTTGGTTCTTTGTATGATCCAGCAACAAGTGTTGCCGGATCACTTGGTTTTTATACTTACATAGGAGGACAGAACTCACGTACTGAAAGAATGAGAATTTTGGGAAATGGAAATGTTGGGATAGGAAATACTAATCCTACTCAGAAATTAGATGTCAGTGGAAATATTCAAGCTACACAATTTTGTTTGCCCGGTGTAAGTCCTCTCGGGGGATGTATTTCACAATGGCCAACAGGTGGAGGTGGTGCAAATGGCTGGGTTGATGATGGTGCTACAGTTAGACTAGAAACCTCTGGCGATAATGTTGGTATAGGTACAAACAGTCCTTCTAATAAATTAACTTTGGGTGTACCAGGTAATAATACAAGTGGTTTAACTTTTTATGGAGAATTTCGACCAAATGATTCTGCAGGACTTCCAGGTCAAGTGCTTATGACCAATGGTTCAGGAACTATTCCTTATTGGTCTACCGTTGTTGGTGAACCAGGTCCGCAAGGCCCAGCTGGCCCACAAGGACCAATAGGTCTTACTGGTCCCGCTGGTCCACAGGGTCCAATTGGAAATACTGGACCACAAGGTCCTGCTGGTAATAACGGTGCTCCGGGTGCACAAGGTCCAGCTGGACCACAAGGTCCCGAAGGCCCACAAGGTCCTCCTGGTGCTGGTGGAGTGAATGGAACTTTGAATC
>CAYMIC010000028.1:0-7902 GCA_964390615.1 uncultured Candidatus Saccharibacteria bacterium
CAAGTTTTTCTCTACAGAGTGGAAGCTGGGCGATAGCTGGAGCAAGTCCTGTGATATATCCTACGAGTCCATTCCCAGATGCACCCAAGCTTTGACTACCATAACCAGTGTTGTTGTTGTTCTGGTATCCAGATGGATTTACTTGAGCATCCACTTTTTTAACATAAGCAAAATACGGACTTATGACGAAGCTTGTGATGAGTAAGGCGGTGATGAGTTTTTTTGATCCGTTAATCATTAACCGATGATGTAATTATATCTTATTGTTGTATTATTGTCTCCAATTCTTTAACTGCATTTACTAAATTGTCGCTGTATTCTTGATATTCAGAAAGTCCAGAGAGTCCAACGATGGGATCATTTATAATTTTTCCCATATTGAAAACACTGATACCTATATTGTTGGCACTGTTGCCGATCTTGAGGTGAATACTTTTTAAACTATTTGGCACATCTGTCTCCATTACTTTTTTGGCAAATCCATCGTAGGCGTCAGCTATCAGAGTCAGTTCTTCTACTTGGCCTGCACCGCTATTTTCGTAAGCAATTATCCCTGTACTTATGATTTCTAGTTCGTCCCCTAGTCCGCTTTGTCTATATTCGTCAAAATAACCTTTTATTTTCAAGTAATATTTTTGTTTTTCAGTTTTGTCGTCTACAAGGCTGACTCTTACGTCCTGGTCTGTGTATTTATCTACAAGCTTTGGGCTTACGATTTGTTGACCCAAGGAACTAGAAAAGTTGTTTATAATACTTGGGTCTACTTCTCCAGCTTTCATCGCAGAATAAGCAGCAAAAAATTCCCTGGCAAATTTATCTGTTTCAGTGGCATTACTTGCCTCTACTTTGTCTTGTAGCTTCAATTCTTTCTTTTTATTTTCTACATAAGTACTATCTGAAATATCACCAAATGTCTTCTTTTTATTTTTATCTGTTCCCCAAAGTGCTTCTTCCCAGTCGGGAATGCTGTCCCCGTCAGTATCTACTGCTACAAGGTCCGCTACTGTTTTGTCTGCCAGAGCCAGCCTGCTTTTTTTAGAAATATAGTTAGTTTTATGTCCAAATACAAAAAATATTGTAAAAAAAATAGCTATAACCCCAACACTTATCGCCATGATAATTAAAAAGTTTTTGCTCGGCAAAATATTTTTGAATTTTTGAATTGAAAATTTACTCATTTTATATAGCTGAAGTTCCAAAATACCCGATATTATCAAGAATTATGGTTGTTTGAGATGTAACTCCTTTTTCCTCGTCTCTGGTGCAAACTATGTTAGTCTGACTATCGCCAGCTATTCCTAGGATCGCTTGATCATATGCAGGTGTGTAACCTGTTACTGGGACAACATACCCTGGTATAAAATAACTAAATTCTCCTTGTATGCCGTAAATGGTTATAGCCAAACCACCCTGCATGTCACAATCGTACCCTGCCAACCTTGCCGAAGTAATTTCTGGAGCTTCTAGGTACAAGATATGTCCACCGATAAAATAAGCTAAAGCAGTGTTGGTTATGGTGAAAGATACAAATATGGAAAATATGATTACAATCACGCCAAGTAAGGGTTTTTTCATGTACTTATTGTACCATCTATCTTTCGTTTTTTAAAACAAAGTGTGTGTATTTTTGTATAGTTTTACCCAATCAGTGATGCCAAGATCTTCCGCTCTAGTTTTTATAGATAAATTTACCTCATGTAGACGCTCTGACCAGTCTATTTGCGGGCTTAATTCCTTTAAATTGCCGGCCAAAACCTTTCTTTTGTGAGCAAAACCTGTTTTTAGCATGGTCCAGAACTTTTTTTCGTCTATTTTTTGTTCTAAAAATAGATTTTTAGAAATATTTTGAATTAAAATCACTGCGGAATCTACTTTTGGTGCAGGACTAAAGTATCTGGCGGGTACTTTGGTCACAATACTTGGCACTCCGTAAGCTTTTACTGAGATAGATAGTAGACTTTCTTTGTTGTCCCGGGCGACGATCCTTTTCGCAACTTCATTTTGAACCATTAGCACCATACGCTCTGGTTGTGACTCTCCACTTAAGAACTTTTTTAAGATTGCTCCAGTGATATTGTATGGAATATTGGCAATGATTTTGTATCCTCCTTTTTGGAGCCTATGTGTGTCTGGAGAAAAATCTAGAATATCTTCGTGAACTAACACAAACTTTTTTTTATCTAATTCATTAGCAAACTTTCCATGTAAAAATTCTAAGAGGTCGTTATCTTTTTCTACAGCAAGGACTGTAGCTCCCGCAGATAATATTTTCTCAGTCAGTGCTCCCTTTCCAGGACCGATCTCGAGCACAGTGTCTTTGTCGCTTACTTCTCCCGCAATAATTATTTTCCGCAAGGCATCAGCAGATTTTAAAAAGTTTTGACCTAAAGATTTTTTTGCTTTGTGTTCCATAATTTTATATGTAGATTGTTTTTATGTTTCCGTTTTCATTGGCTCGCTCTAAAATATCTCCTGGTATGTCGCCTAAGAATTCTGACGGTGCATTGATCTGTCGAGAGCCGAAGATGGTTCGAAAGTTTGCATACGAGAGATATAATTTTTCTTTAGCTCGAGTTAGAGCCACATAAAATAGTCTTCGCTCTTCTTCTTGATCTCCGTCTCCACCGTCTCGTTGGTGTGGAAAGAGTCCATCTTCGAGTCCAGTCACGAAAACATATTTAAATTCCAAACCCTTGGCTGCGTGAACTGTCATTAATTTTACTCCTCTTTTTTCTTCTCTTCTTTCTTCGGCGTGCATGATGCTGTCCTGGTCGCTTGCTAGTGAAGCATCCTCTAAAAGCCTTTCTAAACCTACTCCATTTGGCAAGTTGTCATATTTTATCGCGAGTGTGGCCAACTCTTTGATGTTCTCAAGTCTCTCCTTTTCTTCCTCATCTCCATGCCCGAGTGTTTCTTCGATGCCAGAGACTTTGACCGTGAACTTTATAAGTTCAGAAGTTTTTAGCTCAGTTATCTTTTCTCGTATTTTTTCTAGGGTGTTGTAAAAATTATCAACTTTCATCTTTACTTTGATAGGTAAAGTTTCTTTTTCCCCGGAAAGTACTTTAAGTAGTGTCACCTTTCCTATGCCTCGAGGTGGAAAGTTTATAATTCTTTTGATGTCTGATAGATTGTCAGGGTTCATGGCTGCACGAAGGTATGCCAGAGTATCTTTGATTTCTTTTCTTTCGAAAAATTTTACCCCGAGCACTTGATAAGGTACGCTGTATCGCAGTAGCGCTTCTTCGAGTACTCGAGATTGAAAGTTGGCTCGATACAGCACTGCAATCTCTTGCTCTAGATTAGGAGTGTCCATTATTTCTAAAATTTTTGTAGCGATAAATTCTGCTTCATCAGTTTCTTCTACTGCTTCATATATAGAAATTTTTTCTCCAACATCATTTTTTGTAAATAATTTTTTGTCTGGTCGGAATTTATTTTTCTTGATTACTTCATTAGCAGCTTCCAATATGTTTTGAGTGGAACGATAATTTTGTTCTAGCATAACTACTTTGGCACCAGCATAATCTTTTTCAAAGCTTAAAATATTTCGAAGATTTGCTCCGCGCCAAGAATAGATATTTTGGTCGGCATCACCGACTACACATATATTTTTGTGACCTTCAGCCAAGAGTTTAGCCATCTTGTATTGAACTTCGTTGGTATCTTGATACTCATCTATGTGTATATATAGCCAGCGTTCTTGGTACATTTGTCTGATTGTTTCATTAGTTTCAAGTAATTTTGTAGCTTTGAGCAGTAAGTCATCGAAGTCTAATGAATTTTCTTTACTTTTTTTTGCTTCATAACGAGGCCAGACTTGGGCGACTATCCTACCCATATAGCTCGAAGAGGCTTCACTATACTCACTTGGATCGATGAATTCTCCCTTGGAACGCGAGATAATCCCCTTTATTTTCTTAGGATCGTATTGTTTTGGATCGATATCTAGCTCTTTCATCGCTTCTTTTATGATTGAGATAGCATCACTTTCATCTAAGATAGTAAAATGTCGGGTCAACCCTAAAAGGTTGGCATTTTCTTTTATGATATATACTCCGAGTGAGTGAAAAGTAGATACAAAAGGTAGTCGATCTTGCCCTGGGGCACTTTTATGGATTTCTCGCTCTACCCTTTCCCGCATTTCCTTAGCAGCTTTGTTGGTGAAAGTTACTGCTAAGATATTTTCTGGTCTTACGCCTTGATGAATCAAGTGAACTATTCGGTGAGTGATGGTTTTAGTTTTACCAGCTCCAGCTCCAGCAATAATGAGAAGTGCTCCATCTTTGTGCATCGCCGCTTCTTTTTGTTCAGGGTTGAGGCCTGATAAGTGATCTTCCATACATCCATACTAACATACGCATTTAAAAAGCCCCCAAAGGAGCTTTTTAAAACATATATTTAAATTTATTCTATACCTGCTTCCTTGAATTCAGACGATAGTTCAGCTCTTAAAGTTTCTGCTTCTTCCTCAATTATTTTTGGCAACTCTGGTATTTTTTCGAGAAGGAATTTTAAAATGGCATCTCCTTCTTCAGTATCTACGACTTTTTCATATGTCGCGAAGTCTTCTTCAGATAGTGTCGGTAATACTCGTACCAAGACTGCTTGCATGACCATATTGCCCAAGCGATCCACCATCTCTCCAGCTTTTTCGGGAGATAATTGATCTAAGTTAAACATTCCCCATAGTGTTTGTTTGATTGTGCTCATTGTATTTTTAATTAGTTTATAATTGTAGTCTTTCAAGCATCTTTGGCCTGTGTGATGCTTTTTCAAATGCTCGACTCAGAAAATCTTCTATGCTTTCATTTTTTTGTGGTTTAAGTTTTGCTTCGTCTATTACTTTTAAGATGTAATCTTGCAAGTTTTTTATTTGGACACTACCCAAATCGTCACGGTTTATATTTAAGAATGTGTTTACATTTGTCTCGCCAGTATCATCTTTTATATTTTCCCAAATCGCTCTACTCTCCGGTGTATTTAAAATCATTCTTAGGTTGTTGTCGTAGACCCTATCTGCCATTTCATCTACGGATATACTTTCTGGTCTGTGAATTGTTTGTTCACTTGTGTGTTGGTGTACTTCACCTGGTCGATACTCGGAGTCTGAACCTACATACCCAGAAGTTTCACGACCTTGATAACCAGATACATCTTTGTGAACAAGTTTTGCATGTGAAGAATGTTCTTCCTGCGGTCTAGGACCTTGTTCTCCTAGGTAGCCCTTAGTTACTTTGGAGTAGGCCTCTCTTGTAGCAGCACTGTCGTATTTTTTTGTATGGTGGTCAGAATCTTTTTTGTGGGCGTATTCATCATGTTTATCACTATCTTCGTGGGCAGGACCGGACTCTGCTCTTGGGTTTGTCTGTTCAGGAGTTTGATCTTCATCTGGTGCTTTAGGTTGGCTGTCAGTAGGAGCTTCGATGTTTTGATCTGGTGCTGGGGTCGCATCTCTGTTTGGAATATTGTCATCTTGATTTATTTCGATAGACTTACTATCTCCATCTTCATTGGAACCCAAATTAGACCACCACTTTTTCACTCCACTCCAGAAATTTTTGAATGTATCTCCATATACCTGTTTCATTTCTTCACTATTGTCTTTAGTATACCCTATGACCTCAAGTGATATGGTGCTACCAGCCACAGCCGCAGCAGTACTTGAAAGTTTTCTGTATATTCGATACTTCTCTCCTTCTTTCAATACTTCTATGTAGTCTTTTTCCCAGTTCTTTAGATTATCTAAGTCGTTAGGGTTAAATTTATTTTTTGTGGTTTCTACTTTTTCCTTGATATTTTTTTCAGACCACTTGTCTTTTTTAACGAATTTGGAAATACCATAACCTATGGCTGCAGAGGTACCAGTTGCAAGTCCAGCAGCGAGAGGTACCGCAGCACCAGTGAGGACAAGTCCTCCTACTACTGCCGTACCCCCGCCTATTATTAATTTCTTCAAAAGTTTTTGAGCTTTTTCAGCATTTACCCCTTTTGGAATTGTAGTTCTAGCATAATCAAAAGCAGTTCCTAGTCCTACTCCCCACACTAGCTTGTGAAGTAGCTTACTACCTACTCCACCAGAGAGTGCTGAAGTACTCGTAAGCGCATGATTTCCAATTCCAGCTACTATTCCAGAAGAAGTAAGTCCAATGAGTGATATGTTTACTATGCGTTTAATCATTCGTTTGCCCCGGTTTGCGAGTTGTTCTCTTGAAGTTGCTCCTTCTTTGTCCACTCCCCATTTATCCCAAGCTTCGATGCCTTTGGCCGATCCTGCTCGGAGTTTGGTGAGCAGCGAACCGTGTTTGATTTCATGAGCATGGCGAAGTTCTACCTCTTTTGTTAAGAATTCTTTAGCTTCATCAATTTTACCTTCCGCTACGAGTTTTTTGACAGTCTCCATTTTTAAGTCTTGGTAAATTTTTTCTTTCTCTGCTCGGTGTTGATCAAACAACTCCATATCTTTTTTATTTTTCACCGAACCAGTTTTGTATTCTAAATACATTCGTCGAGCCAACTCAAATTCAGTCTCTTTTTGCTCGAGAGTTTTTGGAGATGCTGGTTCTGGGTGTGCTGGTTCGAATTCTTCTGTTTCTTCCTCTTCTATTGCTGAAATTCCTGGTGCTTTTATTCCAAATTCTCCGTCGGATTGTCTATTCATTTCCTCATAGATTGCATCTCTATTTTCAAAATAAAATTCTAGTTCGTCTTCACTTAATTCACCTTTATGTTTTCTAGCGATAGTCTCTATGAGCTTTTCTCGCCCTTCTTGATCCTCCGGAGATAGTGCACTCTTAGGCTCTGGTGTCGGAGTAGATTCGTCAGCAGTTGCTACCGGCTCTGTTGTTGCGTACTTTTTATTTAACTCTGCATACCTTGCATCAAAATCCGTTTGCGCTTTATCTGCTTTCTTGTCTATATCTTCGTAAAGATTTTTTTCCCAGTTATTAAACTTCTTTTCAAATGGTTCTGGTCGATTTTTGATATTATCTTCAATGAAGTCCTCATACTTTTTAACGCTATTATTTTTTGTTTCTTTGTCAATCCAATCGCTTACAGTTTGGTCGTAAAAACTTGAAGCATCTTTGGTTTTATCTTCCGGAGCATTTTTATGTTCTTTGGTTTCTTCATCGATCCAACTTCCAATAGTATCGTCGTAATTTTTTTGTTCTATAGTCTCTGCATCAATCCAACCACCAACCATCTTGTCGTAGTCAGTCTTTTCTTCTTTGGTTGTTGTGTCGGCTGCTTTCGCTTTGGGTTTCTTGGTTGTGTCAGGGACTGCGCCTTTCTTTTTTGCTATTTTGTCGTCGACTTCACTAAGCTCACTCTTTAGACCTCCAAGAGTTCCCTTGAGTTCTTCTAGTTGTTTTAGTAGTTCTTTCTTTGTTGGCACTTTATCCATGGACATAATGTGTTATTTAAATTTTAACTTATCTTCTTCTATATACATAGTGTTTATTTTCGTTCCCAATTTAGCTTCAAAATAGTTCTTAATCATCGGTATGATTGAAGACAGTTTGGGCGCAAGTAAATCTTTTATTTTTTTGGTAGCTAGTACTGAGTCAGTATCAATAAATTCTTTGCCCAAAACTAGATTACCGTTTTTGTTTTCAAAAGGTAAGTTTAGGGTTATATTGACCTTTGGTATAAGGAAGTTGCCAGTTTTGTTTATTCTTATCTCAGACTTTATTGCAAATCCCGTAGGTGTAGACACCAGATCAAATTTTGTAATCTCAGGTTTTTTGTCAGCAACCTCTTTGTTTTGTAGTAGAGTTTTTATATTTTGCTCCATCTCTGACTTCAACTCTTTCAAGTTAAATGATTTTATTTCCTCAATTGGTTTCTTGGCCTCTTCTTTTTCGGGAGTTTCATCTGCCTCTACTATTTCTGCATCTGAGA
>CAYMIC010000029.1:0-6746 GCA_964390615.1 uncultured Candidatus Saccharibacteria bacterium
TATTTTCAATGGTTATTTTTATTACCTTTTTACAAGTTCGAACCTTTGATATAATCTTGATATGAACAAAGTTACACATTTTGAATTTCCGTGGGATGACAAAGAGAGAATGAAGTCTTTTTATCAGAAAGTTTTTGATTGGAAGCCATTTGAGTGGGAACAGTTTGGTTATACCAGTTGGCAAACTGGCCCCGTAGATGAAAAAATGCAACCAACCGAACTAGGTTTCATAAACGGAGGTTCCAGTAAACGTGATTCCGCTATGCCATATCCTATGTTCTACATTGATGTAACTGACATCGAAGTAGCTTTAAAAAAAATTGTTGAAAATGGAGGAAAAATTGTACGTGACAAAACCCCGTTAGGAGAAAATGGATCTATGGGTTTCTTGGCATGGTTTAAAGATTCCGAGGGAAACATTCTTGGATTATCTCAATATAACAAAACTAAATAGAATAGATTTTAAACATTTGTTATTATAAAAATAATATGAAAACCAAAATGAAATCCAAAATAAAATCACCGAGTAAAAAATATGTAGATGGGTTTGTAATACCAATAAAAAAGAAAGATGTCGCTGCGTACAAAAAGATGGCTGAGTGGGGCGCCAAAACTTGGAAAAGTTATGGAGCCTTAGAATACTTTGAGTGTATCGGGGATGACTTGAAGGTTATGCAAGGTGCCGGTCAAGGATTTGGAAAATTGGCGCAATTGAAAAAAGATGAAACTGTGGTTTTTTCTTGGATAGTCTACAAATCGAAAGCTCACCGAGACCAAGTAAACAAGAAAGTAATGAGTGACCCAAGTATGAACAACTTCGACTCAAGTAAAATGCCTTTTGATATGAAGCGTTTTGCAGTTGGCGGATTCAAACCAATAGTGGAAGCTTAGAAAATATTTTAGCTTTCAAAAACTTTCTCCTTAAGTTCATCAAAGTTATAACCCGCATTAAAATTTTTCTTGAACATCTCCATCGCAGGCTCACCTTGGTACTCTTTTCGCACATCGCCCATATGCATAGCTAGGATCATTTCTTCTGGCTCCCCTACACAGTCGAGTGGCTTGAAACCTTCGAGGCCGAGGATTCGGCGAACCAGTGGCAAGAGACGTTTTTTAGTATAGAGGTCCGCACCAAACATTTTAATTACTTCTTCCTTGGAAAGATAAGCTGCAAAGCAGGCAAAGAGAAATACGCATTTGGGACATCTTTTACACCAATAAGCTTTCCTCCTAAAAATCTGCAAAGGATGCGGAAGCCAAAAATACATATTACAACTAGTGACATAAGGGAGGTATTTAGGATGCTCCACAAATCGCCGCACAATCTCGAGCTCAGAAAACTTTCTCAAGAGCGAATAAGTTTTCATGTCAGGGGTGATAAAACGCCCGATATAGTCATTCACCAAATTTTCCGCCTCGGTGGATTTGCACCACTGATGATTTACCGGTAGACCCAAGTAAGTAAGGTTGCCAAAGTCAGCGCTTCGTTCGTTGGAAAAAACTATAGAGCTATAACCCAAAAGCTCGGCTAAGAGTACAGCCACAAATGTAAAAGTAGATACGGATGGATACGAAGTCGATACTCCATACCAAGACATGAGTGTATCTATCCGCGGGTCCATACGCCTAGTCACCTCGATAGTTTTCGCACCTACGAGGTTCCCTATCCGTTTATGAGCTGGTGTCGGTGCAAAAGCAAAAAAGTCAAAAGGCATACCGGACGCTTTCAACATTTCTGCAGAGAGAATAGAATCTTTTCCCGCACCATTCAAAAGAAGCGCACGTTCACCTAAAGCTCGACGTTCCAAGTGCGCGGGAGTAGAAAGATCGAGAGATTCATCATATGGAAAAGCTATTAGATTTCGAAAATCCATTTTCATGTCATAGAAAAATTCTCCGAGTCCATTCAAGTAGAGCTCATCCCAAAACTTTGCTTGATCTTTAGTAAGTTTGAAATTTTCGATCTTGATATTCTTTGATGGGTACACACACCAGTAGTTGATACCGAGCATGAGGAGCAATGCTTCTAGTGTAGGCTCTAGCACGGCCGGAGGTACAGTAGCCCAAAGCTCTGGCGCCACATCTTTAAAAACTAGCCGGTCAGTAAAAGTCCTCACTCGCCCACTTTTAAACTCCACTTTATAAGTAAAAGTTATAGTCGAGCGATTAGCATCAACTTTGTATGTACCAAAAGTAAAAGATACGGCCTGGGGATTTTTTTTCCTAAACCACATTTTGGAATTGTAGCATACTTAGTAAAGCTTTTATGTTCCTATCTATGAGGACATCCGGCCCAGCAACAGGGTCGGCGCATGCCAGATTTTAATTTCGAGATAGCTTTTTTTATTCGAATACTTCTAGTCTCAGCCTTTTTTCCGGATATAACCCAACAAATCCATTCGCTCTTGGCAAGCGGGGTGATGTCGTCCCAGGTTGCTTTAACTGCCGGAGTCTCAGTGATAGCCTGCTTAAAATCAGAAGGTAGATTGTGAACCATGCCGCTAGTTACTTTTTTTACCATATAGACATTTTATCAAAAAGTAAGATTTATGATAGTATATAAATATGATGAAACAAAATATTACAATCTCATTATTAATTTTAGTAGCTTTAGTAGTGCTTGGTTTTGTATTAATTCATAAAAATACACCTGTGGATATGCCCGTCGAAGAAAATACAAACACTGCCACAGGTAAAATAGACATCAACGCAGTTTGCGAAGGCGCTCTCGCTTATATGACTTTTACTGATGGTGCTAGTGCGGATTTGTTTGTCCAAGAATGCAAAGAAGGAAAACACCAAGAAGTTATAGAACGATGGAAGGCAGACATGAACATAAGTTCTGATGTGGCGATATAATTTTTCTAATTTTTAAAAATTAATAATATAGTTCGATATTTCTCTTGTGTCCCTCGTAGGTCTTGGCACAGTGAATTTTCCGATTCCTATCATGTAAATAAAACAAGCATTCAGTAGGCATGGGGTTATAGGCTGCAAAAATAGCATCTGGTCCAGGGTTTGATATAGCACCGACAGGTAAACCTTTGTACAGGTAAGTATTGTAGTCAGATTTTATCTTCTTATCTTCTGGTTTTACCGCCTTCCACCAACCATCAGCTGGATTCCCTTTGGCATACTGCAATGTTGCATCTATTTGGAGTTTCATGCCACGATTCATCCGATTCCAGATGATACCAGAGATAAGTCGCATATCTGTCTTGCCGGCTGCCTCTCGTTGGATAATAGAGGCGATGATGAGAGCAGTTTTACGATCAGTTGTTTTTTTAGCCACCACCTCTTCAATATCTTCCATTTCTTTGGAATACTCTTCAAACATCTCAGCGCTGACTTCGGTGGGATCATCATTCTGGTTTACCAAATATGTTTTTGGAAAATACATACCTTCAGCGTCAGGAGTATTGTAATCCAGGTGAAGTTTCAAAAACTCTTCTTTATCTAATGCATCCCAGCCGAGCTTGGCACCCATCACTTCGGCTACTTGTTCCCGTCGCAGACCCTCTTGTACTCTCACCACTTTTACAGATGGATTAGCTAAATCAAGATAAAAAGAAAGCCTAGCAAAAAGACTCGGGTCTAGACGATAGTACAAACCAATACTACCTAAAAATAAAACTAAAAATCCTCCCGCTAGAAAGATATATTTTTTATTCAATTTAGTCTTGCGCTTCTTCTTCATGAAAATATACCTATATTATACTCTTTACCATCTAAAATAAAAAAGGGTCGACCTCATCGAGGCCAACCCAAAAAACCCAATTAAAGACATCCTGAACCTATTATCAATTAAAAGTTAGCCAAGCTAACTACTATCATCTCCGTCTTTGGGAGACACCTTTTCTATGTATCTGTTGGAAGGAACATGCGTACCTAAATAAACATTTTTTCTTGTCCACAATGACAGGGGTCCGAAAAATTTTGCATTTTTCATAACTTCCTTTTTTTGGTGAAAAAATAAAAAACTAAATATTCCTAGTTAGGCATATTATAGACCTAAGTTATATTTAAGCAAATCTAGAGGATGGTTAGTTTACCTGCCCCATTTCCAGCCAAGATGTACTCGGCCACTTTGTTTTCTACTATTTCTTCTATGGCGCGCTTGATAGGGCGGGCTCCAAAATCTGGATCAAAACCAGCTTCGGACACTTTAGCGATTAAGGATTCGGTGATTTCAAGTTCGATGCTCTTTTCTTCCAAGAGTCTCTCCGCAAATTCATCTAGCATTAGTTTAGCCACACTTTTCACTTGCGAAGCCGAGAGGGGTTTGAAAAGTACGATAGAACTAAAACGATTCAAAAATTCTGGTGCAAAGATGCCATCGTGAATTAAAAAATAAATTAAAGTTTTCTTGTCTATGGCTGGATCTTGTACGATGTTTGCACTCCCTGCATTGGATGTCGCAATGATTATAGAATCTGTAAATGTGGCTACCCTGCCGTTCTCGCGAGTTAGCCGTCCTTCATCGAGCACTTGGAGGAGTAAGTGTTGTATGGAGCGATGAGATTTTTCCAATTCATCAAAGAACACTAAAGACAAAGGATTCTCTTCCATGACAGATGCCAATCGATCAGAAAAAATATTCAAGGAACTCTCTTGTGAAAATTCACTCATATCAAAACGAACCATAGCATTCTTGCGTCCAAAATAGCTCTCGGCAAGAATCTTAGCAGTGTAAGTTTTTCCGACTCCAGTTGGACCCAAGAATAGAAACGAACCAGCGGGTTTACTAGGGTCCGCGATACCAGTACGCAGGCGCTTCAACGCTTCCGATACATCTTTTACAGCTTCGTCTTGTCCTACGATTTTGCTTCGCATTTTTTGCTCAAGATCAAGCAAGGTCTTCTTCTCATCAGTACCTATCATACCGATAGGCATATTGGTTTTATCAGACACCACCTGCCGCACATCTTCTATGGTTATCTTCTTACCAAGTGAACGAAGTTCTTCCAAGAGTAGGAGTGATTTGAGCGGTTCTGGCTGGTTGTGAATCAGACGACTAGATAGATTTACTATTTCTAGTAGGGCGTCTTTTTTAATACTAGTGCCATACATACTAGCAGTATTATAAAGTATCGACAGAGTATCCTCAGGACTCGTCGGATCCACTTCTACTTTTTCAAACTTAACTAAAAATTCTGGATGAGCCTTAAGCACTTGATCATAAGAACCAAAATCAGTAGTAGCTATGATGCCAAGCTCTTTAGAATTTAAATAGTGAGACAGTCTTTCATACAAAGATTCATATTCATGGATATTTTCGATAACTACTATGACATTGCCTGCACTTCTGGCTTCTTCCATAGAAGTATCAAAATCCTCAAGGCTAATACCCTCGACTCGTAGTTCCACCACCCGGTGATTGCGAACTCCAGGAAAAGAAAGTGCTGATTGACCAAGTCTTCCTAGATACTCAGTCAAAGTACTTTTACCTACCCCAGTCTCTCCAACCAAAAGAACATTGTGATTAGTATCCTTTGAAAGTCCTCGTTCGATCATCCGCAATGCCTTGTCTTTGCCAAATATTTTTACTCGAGATGACGACAATAAATCACGACTGTGTTTGTTTAAAGAAAAAGTATTGCCATAAGAAAGAAAAGATCCAAAGCTGTCCCAATTCGCCATACTTTCTTTTTTCAAATTTATCGGAATCAAAAAGAAAACTGGAAAAAGAAGAATAGTAAAAATTGTAAAAACCAAGCCGATTATTATAAAAATAGTTCGCGCCAGAAAACCCAAGAAGCGAGTAAAAATTTTAAAAACAAATTTCTCTAAGAAATCAAAATCCGAGCCCTCACCACGATCCCTTTCCCAGGGTGCAAAAAGAGTCCGCAAAAGAAGCGGGATAGAAAAAGCATTAAAAGCATATATCACTAAGTTCTTCCAGGAACGAATACCAGGATGCATGGATATATTTTAGCATACATATAAGTTACACTACACCCCCTCACCCTTCAGGAGCTCCCCCTTCGCAGGGGGAGCAATATGCTAACAATGTATTTTGTATTTTTTCCTCCCCTGCGAAGGGGAGGTTAGGTGGGGTGAACAAACAAAAGCCCCTCAAGCGAGGGGCTTTTGCGGCACATATATTGTTAACTAAAAATGTAAAGTCTTACCCTTACACTCACAACTATAGTATATCATACTTGAAAAAATAAAGCAAGTGATGTATTATATTTTGGTAGGTGTCGGATAGTTACGTCCCGAGCGTAAGCGAGGGATGAGGAAAGTCCGAACACAACCGCGCCTAGCGCGGAGGATGGTAGTGGGTAATACCCACCTAGGGCGACCTAGAGTTGCGAACAGAAACGACCCGGTTAAGTCCGGCTGAAACGGCTAAATACTTACCTTTGTGCAAGATCGTGTCCCACCGTAAGGTGTGGAAGAATCGCTTGAGCCCGCGAGTAATTTCGGGCCTAGATAAATTACTATCGCTCCTTGAGCAATCAAAGAGAACAGAATTCGGCTTATAGATACCTACAAAAAAACGAAGATCCCTCGCGAAAGCGAGGGTTTTTCTATTTTATGCAAGATAGATTATAGATCAAACTTTTTAGTTTTTAATTTTTAGTTAATGTCTCCTAATAACAGCGGCCGCTGTTATTAGGAGACAAGCGGGAGAATAAAGAAAAGAAATAAAAGAAAATACAAATAGGAAATAAAAAAAGCCCCGGCATCGCCAGGGCTTTATGTAGGAGTCCCTCTTCATCCTACAAAAGAATCGAAATCTT
>CAYMIC010000030.1:0-6308 GCA_964390615.1 uncultured Candidatus Saccharibacteria bacterium
TTTGTGCCTGCGGAAGATAATCTAGCTATGCCTATCGCCGGGCTGTCGCTCTTTGTGTTTTCAGCGGCATGGATGGGGTTCTTGTTTCTATCAGAGCCACTTCGCCTTTTCTTGGAAAATCAAAAGAGGGAAGCAGTGACTTTCTTTTTAAAAATCGTAGGGTTTTTTGCATGCTTTTTGATCGTGTCTGTAGTGGTGATGTTCTTGCTGTAGTTTTAAATGTCGACCCAAAAAGAAACAGTTGAATTTATATTAGATAAGTTGGGTGATAGGGACCGTTTTTCGACGCGGGCCATGTTTGGAGAATACGCGCTGTATGCTTTAGGTAAGGTCGTCGGGCTGATTTGCAATGATCAGCTGTATGTGAAAATTTTACCTGAGAGTAAGGAACTCGAAGATATCTGCGAAAAAGATGAAGCTTACCCAGGCTCTAAGCCTTATTACCTAGTAGAAGAAGTTCAACTTTCACAAATTCAAAATCTTCCTGAGATTCTTGTAAATATTGCAAAGTCCCTCCCAGTTCCCAAAAAGCACGCCAAGGTGAAACAGCAAGCTCCAAAATAGGGCTTTTTATTTATCCGATATGATATAATTCTTCTATGAGTTTTGAAGACATTCCTGTAAATAAGGATCTCACATATATCGGCAAGGCGAGTTTTCGCGACAAAGATGTTCTTTTTGGCGTGAAAAGAAGAGATCGTCGGCAACATATATATGTCTTAGGAAAATCCGGTACCGGTAAATCCGTACTTTTACAGAATATGATTGTGCAGAATATTAAAAACGGCGATGGTGTCGCTGTGGTGGACCCTCACGGAGAACTTGTAGAGGGGATTTTGCAATCCATCCCTGAGTCTCGCATGAACGATGTGGTGTATTTTAATCCCGCCGATACTGACTATCACATTGGCTTTAATGTTCTCGAACTGATTGATGAAAAATATAAGCACTTGGTGGCGTCTGGACTGATGGGAATATTCACCAAGATCTGGGCCAATGCCTGGTCTGCTCGTATGGAATACATTCTAAACAATGCTATCTTGGCGCTCCTAGATACTCCTGGGACGACACTACTCGGTATTACGAGAATGCTTGTGGACAAAGATTATCGTCAAAAAATAATTTCAAATTTAAAAGATCCAGTGATCAAGGCTTTTTGGGTGCACGAGTTTGAGGCCTGGCAGGAAAAATTCCGTAACGAAGCAATCGCTCCGATTCAAAACAAAGTCGGACAATTTCTTTCAACCTCTATCATTCGAAACATTGTCGGCCAATCCAAGAGTACTATAAATATTTTTGACATCATGAATGAAGGAAAAATATTCTTGGTGAATGTTTCCAAGGGACGTATCGGGGAAGACAACTCGAAATTAATCGGAGGTATGATCATCACCAAGCTCCAACTTGCCGCCATGGAGCGCGTGCGTATCCCTGAAGAAGAACGTCGAGACTTTTATCTCTATGTCGACGAATTCCAAAACTTTGTGACGGATTCCTTTGCTTCTATTCTCTCTGAAGCTCGTAAATACCGTTTAAACCTTACTGTGGCGCACCAATACACTGCTCAGCTGGTGACCAAAGAATCATCCAATGTTCGGGATGCAATATTTGGAAACGTGGGAACTATGATTGTCTTTCGAGTGGGTGCCGATGATGCTGATTTCTTGGAAAAAGAATTTGCCCCCGAATTTACTCCAGAAGATATAGTAAACTTGCCGAACTATAAAATTTATTTAAAGCTTATGATCGACGGAGTGACTAGTCGGCCATTTTCTGCCAAGACCCTGCCACCAATAGTAAAAGAAGCGGACCACATCATCGAAGAGAAAGTTATCAAAATGTCTAGAGAGCTTTATTGCCGTCCACGAACTACTGTCGAGAGGGAAATCAACGAGTGGAGTGGTATGAGTATGGGCAATGCAGATGAAAATAGTTCTGGAGAAAAATTTAAAGTAGAATGTTCAAATTGCAAGAAAGAAACTTTTGTACCATTCAAGCCCGAAGAAGGCCGACCAGTTTATTGCAAAGATTGCTTGGTGAAAATAAAAGCGGGGGAAATCAAACCACTTAAAGGTAGTTCTATGGGTCAATACAGACAGCCTGATGATGCTCGGTATTTTAAACCCCTGGCAGACCTCGGTATCGAATTTGCAGCTATTCCTGGAAACAACAATAGTCCTCGAACCGAACCTGCCAAGTTTGATCAAAGACAGGGAGGCAACAATGATAGGCCGAGAACTCCATATGTAGAGAGGGATACTCGTTCGACTCCACGCCCACCACAAAAGACAGTAGTATCTCTTGTTAAAAAAGTTTTTCAAGCACCACCAAAGCCAGTGAAAAAAGAATTGCCAAAAGAAAATTTTGCTCTTCGAGATATTTTAAATAAAACTTTAGCTGAGAAAAAAGTTTTTACACGAGAAGAAGTAAAAACTCCAGAACCAGTGGAGGTTAAAAAACCTGAACCAGAACCTATTTCACTCCATTCTCTCAAGACTGCACCACCAACAAACCCAATCAAACCGGCAAACGACCGTTCAGCTAGCGTTGAGAGTATGAATATGTTGAAAGGTCTGATCGGTGAAAAGGTTACTCCTCCTCCAACTCCAACACCTACTCCTAATGTAAAAGAAGTTCCTGAAGATGTACTTCGGAAAGTATTAGAGTAATTTAAATTCCTTCCACTGCTCTGTATGTCGCCACGATGGCGGCGGTTTCACCGCGCAGTATTAGAGGCCCGAGAGCAGAGACAGTGTATCCAGCAGTACGGGCCAGCGTGATTTCATCTTCAGTAAATCCACCCTCAGGTCCGATAAATATGCTGGCACTCTTGGTATCAGCTCGCGGAGTGTAAGCGCTGGAGCCTGGATCAAAAATAACTTTTTCTTCTGAGGCGTAGCCTAGAGCTAATGCATTTTCAAAATTTATTATTTTTTGAAGTACTGGTACAGTCGAGCGTTCGCATTGCTCAGAGGCTTCTAGAATTATTTTTTCAAGTCTGGTGGTATTGAGACCAGTTTTTACAGTGCGTAAGGTGATGATCGGAACTATATTTGTAGCTCCACATTCGACAGCTTTTTGAACCGCTAATTCAAAATTTTCTTTTTTCAAAATTGCTAAATAAAGGGACACTTTTTTGTCTGGATCATTGTTTGGAATCTCTCGGATGGTTGAGAGGGTTATTGAGCTTCGTTCGATAGAGTCTATAGAAGCCTCGACTTGTTTTCCTCGGCCATCACCGAGCACAACACTCTCGCCGATTTTGAGTCGTAATACCCCCTTTATTTGTTTGATTATTTCTGGATCTGTCACCTCAATTTCCTTTTTGGATAAATCAAAAGCCCCTATAAATCTATGTAACTTCATGTGTAATTATGATACACTTAGAATAATAATATGGCAAAGCAGAATAGGGTACAGATAATCAAATACGCTCCGCCACCACCAGAACTCCCGGTCTTCGGTAAAGTAAAACCCGAGGATGTTTCTTTTATTGGACGTACAAACTATGTTGCAGCCCTCGAAGAAAAGAAATTTATTTTCGGTATCAAGCGCGTTGACAGACGACGTCACCTGTATATCATAGGCAAGTCCGGTGTCGGCAAGACCAAGCTTCTCGAGCTAATGCTTCGGCAAGACATAACCTACGGGCACGGTCTTTGCCTGATTGATCCGCACGGAGACGTCATCGACTCTATGCTCGACTACATACCAAAAGAACGTATCGAAGACGTTTGCATTATTGATCCTTCCGATACGGAATACCCAGTATCTTTTAATCCACTTTCAAACGTGGACCCTATGTTTAAATTTCAATTGACTCAAGGACTGATCGAAGTCTTACAGAAACAATTCGGGGCCAACTGGACTCCACGCCTTGAGCACGTATTTCGTTTTACATGTCTAGCTTTGCTCGATTATCCGTATGCGACGATGCGGGGGATGATCTCGATGCTGACTGATCGAAACTATCGTCAAAAAGTAGTGGAGTACATCCAAGACGACATGGTCAAAAGATTCTTCGCTATCGAATTTGCGGATTGGTCTGAAAAATTCGATACCGATGCTATCATCCCGCTGGTAAACAAACTCGGACAGTTTTTGTCTGATCCGCTACTTCGAAATATTTTTGGACAGAAACAAAATAAAGTCGATATCGCGAGTCTGATGAACGATCAAAAAATAATTTTTATTAACCTTTCCAAGGGACGGATCGGAGAAGAGAATTCATCTTTCTTTGGTTCAATGTTCTTAACTAAAATTAAACAAGCGGGCATGGAGCGGGCAGCCATACCAGAAAAAGACAGAAAAGATTTTTATGTCTATGTGGATGAGTTCCAAAATGTGGTGACTCAGACATTTGAAAACATTCTTTCCGAAGCTCGCAAGTACGGACTAAACCTCACCATGGCACATCAATACGTCGGACAAATCATCCCAAAAATTTACCAAGCGGTACTCGGAAACGTCGGTAGTGTTATTTCTTTTCGTATTGGTGGAGAAGATGCAACTAAACTCAAACCCGAGTTTGAACCGATTTTCGGAGTCAAAGACATGATCAACCTCGCCGTAGGGGAAATATATGTAAAGATGACTATCGATGGAGAGAGTTATGATCCATTTTCTGCAGAGACTTTGAAAGTTTTACCACCAACTCATGAATCTTATCGTGAAGAAATCATCGCGGCGTCTCGCCGAAAATATGCAATACCTAAGGGTGATGCCCAAAAGTTAATTCAAGAAGAAGAGTCTACTATCATTCGAAGTGCTGAAGAAAAAGCTGCGATTATAGGTAAGAAACATGATGCTAAAACAGAGCCTGAAGCTGAGCCGATGATATAGAAATTTTTCGGTTGATTTTCTCTTAATTTTTGCTACAATACCCATATGGCAAAAGACTATTATGAAACTTTAGGCGTTCCTAAGGGCGCTACAAAAGACGAAATAAAAAAAGCGTTTTACAAACTCGCTCATAAATATCATCCTGACAAAAAAGAAGGCGATGAGAAGAAATTCAAAGAGGTAAATGAAGCTTACCAGGTACTTTCTGATGATTCTAAACGTTCAAAGTACGATCAATTTGGAAGTGGCTATGAGAACATGGGTGGTGCAGGTTATGGGGCGGGAGCTGGTCAAGGCTTTGGCGGGTTTGATTTCAGTGGTTTTCAGTCGGGTTTCCAAAATGGCGGTATGGATTTTGATTTGAATGACATCTTTAGTGAATTTTTTGGTGGTGGTATGGGAGGCCGAGCTCAAGCTAGACGAGGGCGGGATATTTCGACCGAAATTCAAATTTCTTTCAGTGAAGCAGTTTTTGGAGTGACTCGAAAAATTTTAATTACTAAAACTTCTACTTGTGAGACTTGTAAAGGCAATGGGGCTAAATCTGGCACCAAGATGGAAACTTGTACAAAATGCAACGGTAAGGGACAAGTACGTGAAGTCAGACGTACTATTTTAGGTCAGATTGAAACTAAAAAAACTTGTGAGACATGTATGGGTCGTGGTGAAGTGCCAAAAGAAAAGTGCGATGCTTGTCATGGTAAAGGAGTACTAAGGAAAGAAAAAGAGATTGTAATCGAAGTGCCAGCTGGTATTCGTGATGGTGAAATGGTCCGCATGACCGGCATGGGGGAAGCGGTACAAGGTGGCACTACTGGAGATTTGTATATCAAGATCAATGTCGCTCCGCACCCTGTTTTCAAAAGAGATGGTCATGACCTAGTGATGAATCTAAATTTAAAACTTTCTGATGCACTACTCGGTACTGAATATCCGATCGAAACCCTAGACGGCAACATCAAAGTCACTATTCCTGAAGGAGTGTCTGTAAATGAAATTCTCAGAGTCAAGGGTAGAGGAGTACCTCAAGGAAAAAACAAAAGAGGCGACCTGCTCATAAAACTCAACATCAAGATGCCGACAAAAATCTCTCGCAAATCCCGCGAACTAATCGAGCAACTCAAAAAAGAGGGAATCTAAAGGGTTTTTAATCTTGACTTTTACTCTTAAATATGCTATACTATATGGATAGTTAGGTTCTTTCTTTCATCCTGTAAAAAAATTCGCTATGAAGTTTTTATTTGTTTATCTGGTATTAGTCGGCAGTACTCTCGGAATATGTTGGGGATTTTTCCCTGAAATATTTTTAAAAAGTACTGGGCCATGGCACACACTTTTCATTGCATTTTTCCATGTGGCGCTGGTGAAATATGGCTACATGTTTGTAGCCATTAGGATTACCATCTGGTGGGATTATGAAATTGCACCAAAGTTCAACAAGTCGATACCTCAAATAGGTTAAGACA
>CAYMIC010000031.1:0-6205 GCA_964390615.1 uncultured Candidatus Saccharibacteria bacterium
TGGTGTTGAAGGATTTGAATTACAAGCTACGCCAGTTGTTGTACTGAAACCTGAAGTTGAAGTACATCCAGCTGGAAGTGTTGTACTTGTAGTGCAAGGAGCACCAGTCATACTATTGTACATAGCACCTGCTGGGCAGCCTGGAGTACTAGTTGTTGAACCAGTAACCATAGCTAATTTTGCACCAGACATAGGGCCAACTACGCCATCAGCTGTTAAGCCGTTAGCAGTTTGGAAACACATAACTGCAGCTTTCGTTAGAGAGCCGAAGTACATTGATTCCATACCCATTGAACCAGTTCCTGAAGCAGCAACTTTACATGAAGTCATGTTTAATGTCTTCTGTAGTTCCATAACTTGTGAACTAGTCATACCCATCTTAAGAGTACCTGTGTGCATGTAAGCAGCAGATGCAGAACCTGCAACAGCCAAACCTACTACAACCAATACTCCAAGAAAGAATTTTGATTTTAATAAACTCATATTTTTTATAATTTTACGCCATTAATAAGTTTCGACAAAACTAAGAGCGTATTTCTAATCGCTATCTCGTCTACCATTAAATAATAAAAAATAATAATAGTGGAGACTTTACGATAACGACAGATTTCAAACCTTTTACTTCCATTGAAAACCCGTCATAAACTATGCTTCGGTCTTGCGACCTCGTCATAATCTTTTATTTAGTTTTCAATGACCTTTCCATAATCTCTATCGCAATTTTTTTCGACGCTTGCGCTAGAGGTTATTTACTCATACATACTGCGAATATTTACAGATCACTCTGTAAAATTGCAATGTGTAACAATTATAATATATCGCCGTATAAACGAACAATATATTTTGTGGATAACCACGCGATAAAACAGTGATTTCTCACAGCTCTATCACAGATGCAATATTCTCACATCTTTAGATTAAATGCAACTTTGAGGGCAAAAGGTTACAGCTATATATAGAAGGTTATTTTATGAAATACTTACTCCAGCGCTTAGCCCCCTCTTTGTATAAGACACCATCTTCTATCAAGGACATGAGCTCTCTTTGCAGAGTTTTTTCACTAGTGTCCTTTAGGGCAGTTTTAGCCATAGACTTTATGTCCGTTATCGTAACACCAAGTGGAAGTCCTTTAGAATTTTGCTCTAAATTTTTAGTTTTAATGATTAGGACAATCTCATCTTTGCGCTCCTTCTTGAGTAAGTCGAACTCTTCACGATGCTTTGGGATAGGTTGTGTGTGAGATACCTTTGGGGCAATTTTATCGGACAATGCCTGCATCAATGTGCTCGCCTTTTGTACTCCGATACGTGTCCCTGAGATAGATGGAGTGTGTCTGATATGACCAGAGGATGGATTAAAGGACATATGGTAAACGGAAGGTTGTTCTTCGTCTCTTAAAAAATCTGCCAAGGAAGCTTGTCCTCGGTAAGGCTTTTGGAAGAGTTCTGAATCTCGAATTATGTCTCGAAGTAGAGAGAATTCCTTCTCTAAAATGTTTCCATTCATGGACGATATCATACCCACTGTCACCCCTATAGAAAGGTGGGACAATACGGCTTCAATCCTTGAAAGGAATGTCTCTAATCTGTGAGCATTGTTTGTGTCCTTTAAACTCTGAATGTCCGTTAGAATATCCAAACCAAGGGATCGAAGTTTGGCTCGCATTGGCTCATCTTTGTCCATTATGTCCGTGACCATATAGAGTGCCGTAATGAGTTTTTGACCCTTATTGTTTGGGATAGAAATGGAGTTGTCCTTTAGATTTAGACTAGTGTCCCTGATGTCTCTAAGGTTGTTTTCATCTCCTGTCATGGTGTCCATTATTATCTAACGGACAAAAAAAAGCAAGAGATAAATTTGGTTCCCCCTCAAAACCAACCTCGATTTAAATTTAATTTATTTACATGCTAAAATATATCAATGGCAAAGAAAAAAACGATAGAAAAAAACGATAGAAAAAACTTCAAAGAAAAATCTCTCAAACCTAAACTAAAGACCGAAACACAGCATGGAATCTTGGCGGTGATTTTTTTTGTTTTAGCATTACTTTTACTCATGTCTGCTTTTGGCGGTGCTGGAGTCGCCGGTGACAATATCTATAATGCTCTCTATATGTTGCTCGGCTACGGCTATGTACTACTACCGATACTCTTCATCTTACTTGGATTTTCATTTATTAAAAAAGGAGCACCGACAGTAGGAAGCACAAAACTTTTTTCTTCCCTACTATTCTTGCTCTCCGGATTGGGAATTCTCGACGCTGGATCATCTACCCATGCCGGTGGGTTCTTGGGGCGAATCTTGGGTACACCGCTAGTGAAACTTTTTGATGTGTATGCGAGTATGCTCTTCTTGGTGGCACTACTTATGATCTCAATCTTGGCGATGTTTGATACCAGACCAGAGCTCATAACTTTTGCTAAAAAAATCTGGGGCTGGTTGACCAACAAAAAAGAAAATGAGGAGAACGAAGAGAAAGTAAAACTAGTAACTGGAGAAGAAGACGATGAGGAAGATGAAGAAGATAAAATATCAGTACAAGAAAAATTAAAGAAAGCTTTTACCGGAGAAAAGAAAGGACCAACTTTTGCAAAAACAGTTGAAGAAGAGGAAGAAATGCCAATCAAAAAGAGAAAGGGTGGGCTCATTTCTACTTACACCCCTCCCCCATTGTCCCTCCTAGAAGAAGACAAAGGTAAACCAAACACTGGCGACGTCAAAGCTAACGCCATGATCATCCGCCGAACACTCCAAAACTTTGGTATCGAAGTTGAGATGGATGAAATAACTATCGGACCGACCGTCACTCGCTATGCTTTGAAGCCTGCCGAAGGTGTGAAGCTTTCTCGTATCGTCGGTCTACAAAATGACCTATCGCTCGCGCTGGCTGCTCACCCACTCCGTATCGAAGCTCCTATCCCTGGCAAATCACTCGTCGGTATCGAAATTCCAAACAAAGCAAAGTCTACTGTCGGACTTGGAACCTTACTGGCTGATGAGAAATTCCAAAATTCACCAAATCCCCTCACCACTGCGCTCGGACGAAGCATTTCTGGAAAAGCTGTATTTGGAAACTTGGCTAAAATGCCTCACGCGCTAGTCGCAGGTACTACTGGTTCTGGAAAATCGGTGACTATCCACTCGATGATCACATCGCTTATATACAAAAACGGACCAGACGATATGAAGTTCATCATGGTAGACCCGAAACGAGTAGAACTCACCCTATATAAAAACATCCCTCACCTACTCACACCTGTGATCACTGAAGCCAAGAAGACAATACTGGCTCTAAAATGGGCAGCCAAAGAAATGGATCGCCGATACGACATCTTGGAATCCGAATCAGTCCGAGACATCAGTTCTTATCACAACAATGTCTTCGCCAAGAAACCAAAGAAGACCATAATAAATGATGCAGGCGAAGAAGTAGAAGTCGATGCCGATCGTATGCCATACATCGTGATCATCATCGACGAACTTGCAGATATCATGACCGCTTACCCTCGTGAGCTGGAATCCGCAATCGTTCGATTAGCACAGATGTCCCGTGCTGTCGGTATCCACCTGATTCTCTCGACCCAGCGCCCAGAAGTAAATGTGATCACTGGACTCATCAAAGCCAACGTTCCAGCACGTATTGCTCTTAAAGTTTCATCCCAAATTGACTCACGAACTATTCTCGACGCTGGCGGAGCGGAAAAATTGCTTGGGGCTGGAGATATGCTGTACTCTTCTGGCGAAGCTCAACCAGAGCGACTCCAGAGTGCTTACATCACTGAAGGAGAAGTAAAGAAAGTCGTGCAATACCTAGCTGACGCTTATAAAGATGAAATCATGGATGAAATAAATATATCTTCCGGATCAATCTCAAACGACAAGAGTATCTTTGAAAGTACACTCGATGATGATGGGCAAGATGATGATGAAATGTATGAAGAAGCACGCCTTGTAGTCATCGAAGCTGGGAAAGCTTCAACTTCATATCTACAAAGAAAACTAAAGCTCGGCTACGCTCGCGCAGCACGACTGATGGACAAACTCGAAGAACGAGGTGTCATAGGCCCGGGTGACGGAGCAAAGCCTCGTGAAGTACTCGAACGTATGGACCGAACCGAGACTGGAGAAAATATAATGCCAACCGAGTAGCCAGATGAGTAGCGATGTAAAAAAAATTCTAAAATTCGCGATTCTAGCAGTATTCTTTATATTTATTATTGTATACGCATTTTTCCGCTCTAAAGACTTAATCTTTGGTATAAAAATCAAAGATGTAAATCTGATTGATGGCACCAGCACCACCGAAAGTGTAACTCATGTCTCTGGCAATGCCCGCAATGCCATTCACCTATTCTTGAATGGGCGCGAAATATCCATAGACCAGAAGGGAAATTTTGAAGAGACAATTGCACTCTCCCCGGGGTATAATGTAGTGAGTATCGTGGGTACAGACAAATTTGGCAATAGTGACGAAAAGATTTATCAATTAACATATTCCCGAGAGGAACCACAATAAAAATATGAAGAAAAAAGTAGAAAAAGCTAAAAAAACAACTGGGGGTGATGGTGCAAATATACTAGAAGATGCTTTGAAGTCTATCCAAACCAAATTTGGCGAAGGTGCCATCATGAAGTTTGGTGACGCTCCTAAGGTAGATGTAAATGTCATATCGACTGGTTCTATTGGACTCGATATGGCGCTCGGTGTCGGTGGTATTCCTCGTGGGCGAATTATTGAAATCTTTGGACCAGAGTCATCTGGAAAGACTACTCTATCGCTCCACATAGTCGCTGAAGCTCAAAAGACTGGCGGAGTTTGTGCCTATGTCGATGCCGAGCATGCCATGGACCCAGAGTACACCAAAAAACTAGGTGTAAACATCCAAGAACTTTTAATTTCTCAACCAGATAACGGCGAACAAGCGCTTGAAATAGTCGAGAGTTTAGTCCGCACTGGGAAAATAGATGTCATCGTCGTCGACTCTGTCGCCGCACTTACTCCTCGCGATGAAATCGAAGGTGACATGGGTGCTCACCATGTCGGCAAGCAAGCTCGGCTCATGTCTCAGGCACTTCGAAAACTGACTGCGATAGTTGCTCGATCCAAAACTGTAGTTATCTTTATCAACCAGATTCGTATGCAGATCGGAGTCATGTTTGGAAACCCTGAGACTACCCCAGGAGGTAAGGCACTTAAATTCTACACTTCAGTTCGCCTAGATATCAGGAGAATTGCTCAAATTAAAAAAGGTGAAGATGTAGTCGGTGGTAGAACTCGAGTCAAAGTAGTAAAAAACAAAGTCGCTGCCCCATTTAAACAAACTGAATTCGATATCATCTATGGTGAAGGTATCTCTCGTGAAGGAGAGCTCATGGCTCTCGGTGAAAAGCTCGGATTGATCGAAAAGTCCGGCGCTTCTTACTCTTACAAGGGTAAAGACGGTGAAAAAATCCCTATGGGGCGAGGCTATGATGCCACCCGTACATGGCTCAAAGATAAAGAAAACGCCAAGATAGCCAAGGAACTCGAAAAAGCTGTCCGTGGACGATTTGGCGAGATCCAGGTAGCTTCGAGCGGCGAATAGTCCCCTACTTTAGGCCTAATTGCAGAGAATTATTAAATCTGTTAGTATCTTTTTATGCTTGAATATAATGAAATTCGTGAGAAAAAAATCATAATCTATGACGGTGAACCATGTGAAGTAGTAGAGAGTCATGTGGCTCGGACTCAACAGCGTAAGCCTCAAAATCAGGTTAAGTTAAAAAGCTTAATCTCAGGAAAAACTATTGCGGCGACATTCCATGTCTCTGATATGGCAGATGAAGCGGACATCAACAAGAAAGAGATTAAATACTTGTACAACAATCGAGGCGAGTACTGGTTTTCAGACATGGATGATCCAAAGAATAGATTCAAACTCGATGCAAACCTAATCGGCGACTCTGGAAAATTCTTTAAAGAGAACTCCCCTGTCACAGCCCTAATCTGGGAAGACGATGACGAGGAAAAAGTAATCAAAATTACTCTACCAATCAAAATTCAATTTAAAGTCAAAGAAGCTCCTCCGGCTGTACGCGGAGATACTTCCAAAGGTGGAAACAAAGTTATCACTCTCGAGAATGGTTCTACAGTCACCGCTCCTATGTTCGTAAACGAAGGCGACACTGTCGTCATCAACACTGAAACTGGAGAGTATATCGAGCG
>CAYMIC010000032.1:0-5678 GCA_964390615.1 uncultured Candidatus Saccharibacteria bacterium
AGGTACAGTTTTTTTGAGCATATACCTGGTTCTCGATTTCTGCAAATTGATGTTACAATTAACCCTAGTGATCGATTTTAAAAGTTACTAATAAAAATAATTATGTTTGAAAATATTAATATGTTGGCAGTGGTAGCGTGTGCAGTGGCAGGGTTGGCTTTAGGTTTTGTCTGGTACGGACCTCTTTTTGGTAAAAAGTGGATGGAGCTTACCAAGATGAATGAGATGTCTGATGAAGATAAGGCTAAGATGCGAAATGGCGTGATGAAACTCTATGTCACTCAATTTATACTGACCGCTTTTGAAGCTTTTGTGTTGGCGCACTTCTTGGCAGGATTCGGTGCAGTTACTGGTATCTTGGGATCTCTGTGGATTTGGGCAGGATTTGTACTGCCAACCGTAGCGACACTATCTATGTGGGGTGCTGATATGGGTAAAAAAGCCTGGACTCGATTTGGTATCACTCTCGGTTACCAAGCGTTGCTCTTTGTGATATTTGGTTTGATCCTCGGAGTCTGGTACTAACACAAATAGCTTGTGTTAGTTTTTGAAACTATAGTATAATGTATTCGTGGTCGTTTTATCACAATCTCAAATCTATTATTTATGATTAAGGGAGGACACTAAGGAGTGGTAATTCACACTTGAAGAGACAGTCAAAATTTTTAATTTGTACTGTCTCTTTGCGTTTTTATGCAAGATCACAAAAAATATCAAAATAAAAGTTCTTGTGCTTATTGTGGTGATGCTCACGTTAACCATGTTTTTTTATATATCACGAGCGTGGTGTCCAACATCATGGATCCATTGCTTTCATCTCTAAATCGTCGCACACCTAGATTTCTGACTGCTTTTGCTGAAGGAATTTTGCATTTATTGCTCCATGTTATGTTATTGCTTCGGATTGGAAAGTTTGATGACGATATTGAACAAGCTGCTTCGCTTCGCTCCAAGATCGTCTGGGAAGAAGCTATCCGACGTGGTCTTCATCCACAGCAGCTTGTGATACTTGGTAAACCTACCGAGCATATGCGAGTAAAAATGAACGGGAAGTTTTTTTACTATGACAGCTTACCTATACCGATCAAGATAGGAGACACAGGGTCTACAGACTGGGATGACAAATACGTTTTAAAAAAGAGATTTGCTAATACTGGTATACCTATTCCAAAGTTTGCAGAAGTACCACTTTTTTCAAAGGCTAGGATTGAAAAACTTTGGAATGAATTCGAAAAGCCAATCATAGTCAAGCCAGCGCTCGGTTCTAGGGGGCGACACACTACTACAAATATTTCCGATATGTCTGCTTTTAAAAAAGCGATTTCAGTAGGCCGAATTATCTCACCATTTTTGATAATGGAAGAGCACCTACATGGCTTTGTTTGTCGTGCCACAGTGGTTGGCGGAAAGTTGGCAGGTTTTTATCGTGCTGAACCTCCGATAGTCATAGGCGATGGAGTAAAAAATATTGGTGAACTTATAGCAGAGCGGGATGCTACTAGGCCAGACCGAGTTTCCAAAATAGAACTAACTCAAGAAATTCGAGAGCATATGTCTCGCCAGGGTTATGATTTGGAGTATGTTTTACCAGCGGGGAAAAAAGTCGCGCTTACTCACCGAACTGGACGACTCTTTGGTGGACGCACTCGCGAGATGTTAGACGAACTTCATCCTTCTTTTGTTCCGATTTTAGAGCGAGCAGGCCAGATGACAGGTCTACCGGTTTTAGGCTTTGACTGTATTGTCCCAGACCCGGAAAAAGATCAAGCCAGTCAGCGTTGGGGTATAATTGAATGTAATACTTTGCCTTTCATTGATCTTCATTATTTTGCCTTAGAAGGTAAGCCTAAAAATATAACTGGAATGGTTTGGGATTTGTGGAAAAAATAGAATTTTGTTGTTACAATAGGGTTATATGAGCGAGCTCAAAATTTTTCAAATTGAAAGACCGTGGGGTAATTTTCGGCAATTCATCGCGAACTCTCCTTGTACTGTAAAAATAATAACTATCTTGCCAAATGAATCTCTCAGTTTGCAAAGCCATGAGAAGCGTGGAGAATTTTGGCGTGTACTTTCTGGATCTGGAGTGATTGAAATCGGGGATATGAAATACAATGTTTCTGTTGGAGAAGAGCATCAGTGTCCAGTTGGGGTTAAACATCGTATGAGTGCAGGTGAACATGGTCTCACGATTCTTGAAGTTGCTACTGGGGAATTTGATGAGAATGATATTACTCGCTATCAAGATAAATATGGCCGCGCTTAAGAAAAAGAAAAAAATTGTAGCTAAAAAACCAGTCAAAAAAACTGTGAAGAGGAAGTTGGTGGCAAAAAAACCAGTTAAAAAAGTTCTCACCCTTCGAAAAACTCCAGGCAAGAAGAAAAAAGTTGTAAAAAAAATTACTAAAAAAATAATTAAAAAGAAAGTAGTAAAAAAACTGGCAATAAAATCAAAGAAAAAGATAGTTAAGCCCCGACGCCTCAAGAAAAAAGTTGTAAAACTAAAAAGATCAGTACGAAATCCAGTCATGGCGCCTAGTGCTTATCATTGGGAATCTCATGCAGTATTTAATCCAGCCGCAGTGATTTCGGGAGGACGAGTACATCTCTTTTATCGGGCTCTTGGTCCTGATGGAGTTTCGCGTATTGGGTATGCATCGAGCAAAGATGGAATTCACTTTGATGTGCGGATGACTTACCCAGTTTATGTAGCCGAGAGTTATCAAGAAGCCCAAAAACATTGGCCTTATACTTCACCTGCTCGCTTGGTCTATGACCCCATTTCATATCAGTCTGGTGGAGGTTGGGGTGGATGTGAAGATCCTCGTGCTGTCGTTATCGACGGTATTGTTTACATGACTTTCAATATGTTTAATGGTTGGCACTCCATGCGAGTCGGAGTGACTTCAATAAAAGAAAGTGACCTTTTGGAGAAAAAATGGCTTTGGAATAATTTTGCTTATTTGTCTCGCCCAGGAGATAGACAAAAAAACTGGGTGCTTTTTCCTGAAAAAATTAACGGCAAGTTTGCTGTCTTTCACAACCTTGATCTTGGAGATCCAAAGCGGGTGTATATTTCTTTCATGAACGAACTCTCGATGGATGAAGCTCCACAAGTGGGTCAGGCTCCCGACCCACAACTCATCCCAGATCATATAGTTGCTTGGCATAAACGCACTCGCAGTGCTTCCGCACCACCGATTAAAACCAAGGATGGATGGCTCTTGCTTTATCACGCTATGGATAAAGATGATGGAGGTAGATATAAAGTCGGGGCGTTACTTCTTGATTTAAAGGATCCGCAAAAAGTTTTATACCGTGCACCAGCACCAATTTTGGAACCCGACATGTGGTATGAGAATGATTACAAGCCAGGAATAGTGTATGCCTCAGGTGCAGTAGTGAAAGATGGAAAATTACTGGTCTACTATGGAGGAGGAGATAAGTATATCGGACTCGCTTCTATAAAACTCACCGAGCTACTGGATCATTTGAAGCAAAACAAAGCAGTGCATTTAAAAAAAGAACAAGCTATCAATCCTAATTTATAATCATGTTTGTTACTAAAAGATCATCACACAATCCTATACTCACTCCTAATCGCGATCATTATTGGGAGAGTTTTGCGACCTTTAATATGTCACCAATTCGAGTGGGTAAAAAAATTTATGGTATGTACCGGGCGCTCTCGGCGTATGACCATATGCTCGAACAAAAACAAATCTCCATTGTGGGGATTGCTGAGAGTCGTGACGGAAAGAATTTTACTAATCGTCGACCATTTATAATCCCCAAAGAAGAGTGGGATATGTATGGTTGCGAAGATCCTAGGGTGACTTCTTTCGAAGGTAAATTTTATATTTTCTACACTGCGCTTTCTAAGTATCCTTTTGGCCCGGAAGGTATCAAGGTGGCTGTGGCTGTTTCCAAAGATTTGAAAAAAGTTGATAGTCGTCACTTTGTGACGCCCTTCAACGCTAAAGCCATGACCTTATTTCCAGAGAGGATAGATGGAAAAATTGTAGTGATATTTTCTGCGCATACGGATTCACCAAATCCAAAGATGGTGATAGCTAGACTCGATCACATCGAAGAGCTTTGGTCTAAAACTTTTTGGGAAAACTGGGAGCGTGATATTGATAATCAGACTATAAATCCAAAGCGAAATCCATTTGATCATACTGAGGTAGGCGCGACCCCTATCAAGACCAAGTACGGTTGGCTTTTGGTTTATTCCCATATTCAAAATTATTTTAGGAATGAATCTAATCAAAACCAGAGTGTAGTTTTTGGTATCGAAGCCTTACTTTTAGATTTAAAAGATCCACAGAAGATCGTGGGCCGAACTAGAGGACCAATTCTGGTTCCAGAAGAATCTTATGAACTTTTGGGGTATATTCAAAATGTAATTTTTCCTAGTGGAGCTTTGATCGAGAAAGGGAAGTTGATTATCTATTACGGTGCTGCTGATACTACAGTGTGTAGTGCTCTAGTTAACTTGGCAGATCTTATCGGTAGTATGCATCCTAATTTTGAAGATAAATATTTCTTTAAACGCCACGACAAGAACCCGATTTTAGTACCAGGCGGTAATACTTGGGAAGCTCAAGCGGTGTTTAATCCAGCTGCGGTGGATTTGGGTGGCAAGGTTCATATCTTGTATCGTGCATTTTCAGCGGACAATACTTCGACTATGGGTTATGCCGTTAGTAAAAATGGTTTGGACGTAGACGAGCGACTGATCGAACCGATTTACGTACCTAGAGAAGATTTTGAAATTAAAAAAATCCCTGGAGGATTTTCTGGATGTGAAGATCCACGACTCACTCCGATCGGAAAAAATTTATACATGTGTTATACAGCTTATGATGGTATCGGACCACCGCGTGTGGCTATTACTTCTATCACACAGAAAGATTTTTTAGCGCGCAACTGGAATTGGAGCAAACCCGCACTGATTACTCCACGAGATTTGGATGATAAAGATGCGTGCATTTTCGGATCTAAATTTAAAGATGGTTATTTGATTGTTCATCGGGTGGGTGGAGAAATTTGTGGAGACTATTTGAAAAATTTGGATTTTGAAAATGAAAATGTAAAAAAATGTATTCGAATTATTGGACCTAGGACTAATACTTGGGATTCGGCAAAAGTTGGTATAGCAACACCGCCAATCAAGACTCGGTATGGATGGCTGCTGTTGTACCATGGAGTGTCTAAAAGTCACAATACTTACCGAGTGGGTGCAGCACTACTTGATCTTAAAGACCCTGCGATAGTTTTGGCTCGTTCGACTGATCCGATATTTGAACCAGAAATGGATTATGAAAAACATGGCTTTATAAACAATGTAGTTTTTCCATGCGGAGCTGTAGTACGTAGAGGAATTATCTATATATATTACGGTGGTGCTGATAAAGTAGTCGGTGTAGCTACTATGAAATTAGACACTATTTTGAAAGCGTTGCGAAGTGGGGTTAGTCGCTAGGAGAGTGGTATAATTAAAGTATGAATATAAATATTAAGGGAACAGGTGTAGATCTTACACCAGAAATAAAAGAATATATTTTAAAAAGAATAAATGGATTAGAAAAGTTTTTTAAAGGGCAAGATCAAGAATCCATCAATGTGCTTTTTGAGGTAGCAAAGCGAGGTGGACAAAAGTCTGGAGATATTTT
>CAYMIC010000033.1:0-1312 GCA_964390615.1 uncultured Candidatus Saccharibacteria bacterium
ACAATAAAGCATGGAAAGTTCGTCGGGCTATAATGAAAGAGACAGATGAGGCTTTCAAGAAAGTTGATTTTATAATGACTCCGACTGCGCCATTTCTGCCTTTCAAATTAGGTGAGCGAGTAGAGGATCCACTAGCTATGTACCTGTGTGACCTTTTTAACGCTCCAGCAAATCTGACAGGTACTCCATCTATCGCTATCCCAAGTGGAACTTCAAAAGAAGGTTTACCTTTCTCGGTTCAATTTACAGCACCACATTGGTCTGAAGCTAGTTTGTTTGAAATAGGGAAGAAATTTGAGATAATAAGATAAGCACATGAAAACAAATAGAGGCAACTTAGAAGGTTTTGATATGGCGATCGTCGTGGTCGCTCTCGTTGGTCTTTTGTATATTCTTTTTACATTCGTGCCATTTTTTGTCAGTGTAAAAGATTTTTTTCTACATGGTATAAACTTCAAAGAAATAGGTGAGATTGTGGATTTGGTCTTGGTAATTTTTGCACTTTTCTTCATGACTCTCATTGCGTACTGCGCGGTGCGATTGCTCGAGATTCGAAAAAAAGAGCACGCCCACTTGCATGAAGAAATTCATGAGTATGCCCACCATCAAGCAGAGAAAGAAGCCAAGAAGAAAGAGAAACAAAATATGTCTGGTAACCCACGTTGGGTAAACACTCTCGAATTGGTATTTTCTGAAAATCCTAATAACTGGCGTTTGGCTGTGATCGAAGCAGACTCCATCTTGGAAGAGATGTTGAAGACTATGGGATTTAAAGGTGAGACTGTAGGAGATATGCTTCGTGCGGCTACCTTGGACAACCCTACTAGTTTTGCTTCTGCTCACGAAGTGCATGCTATCCGAAACCGTATTGCCCACGATGGCAGTGCTTACCTTTTGTCTCACCCAGAGGCTAAAAGGATAATCGCCGTGTATGAGCAGATTTTTAGACACTACGGGTTCATCTAATTGCAAATTTTCACTTTTATGCTATATTTGAGGTAGCTTATATTATCGTTTATAAGTCTATTTTATGCACGCGGGGTGGAGAAGTGGTATCTCGTAAGGCTCATAACCTTGAGGCAGCCGTTCGATTCGGCTCCCCGCAACACTTCGGCAAGTGACATGCCACAATGTCTATTGCTGATTATAATATGTCGGCATAGCTCAGTTGGTAGAGCGTGGGACTCATAAGCCCAAGGTCACAGGTTCGATCCCTGTTGCCGACACAATAAAATCTTTGAAATTCAGAGATTTTATGTATAATGTTTTCATGCGGTCGTAGCTCAACTGGTTAGAGCGCTTCCCTGTCACG
>CAYMIC010000033.1:1322-5457 GCA_964390615.1 uncultured Candidatus Saccharibacteria bacterium
CGATCGCGCATATAAAAAAGCTACTCAGTTGAGTAGCTTTTGTGCTTAATATTTTGAGATGCTTATCTCATTTTTCCCATAATATTACTTTCAGCATTTTTATAATCCATGCTGAATGTAAGATTTCCAAGTTTGAATTTTTGACCCCACATCATACATATTTGTGGTAGTCCTTGTTTCTTTCTTAGATAGTCAGCATAGGGAATGTAACCATCTTTTGTAATCACCAAGCTTTCCTGGTTAATCAGAAAGTCTGCGATCCTAAAGTTTTTTTTGTCATCTATCCCTAATGTTTCAAACAAAGCCTTAGCCATTTTTATTGCTGACTCAGAAAAAGTTTCTCCTTTTGCAATAAAATAGCGAACCAGGAAAGGTTCAGTGTATCCATTGTCTTTCACCCCCGAGATTCTTACATCAAAATTCATCAACTTTCTGATTATCTCATCTCGCTGAGTTGTCGGCCCAATCGACACTCTGGCAATTGTTACGTGCATTTCTGCCTCTCGTTGTTCTTTTCCATAGACGGAGTTGACGCTTAGTCCCACTAGCTCGTGAAAGTGTTCCTCCTTGTTTTTCCAATCAGTAACAGGAATATTTGTTGCTGATCTTGATGTCCAGGAAAAGTTCCAAACAACTGTTGTTTTGTTCCAAGTTTTCATCTTTGTTAGATTTATAGGACTTACTAATAAGTAAGTGTTCGGTATTGGAGACCGAATCTTTTGTGAAAGAATAAATATCGACTTAATACTAACTAATATTTACTTATTGTCAACCTAGTTCTAGCATCGTCCACTAAGTCGCGCAAATAAAAAGAGCTATAGAAATATGGTTCTTTTTGCTTATACTGATTGGACAAAAGAATTGGTATAATAAAATAATGAATGAGTTTGGAATAAAAGAAGGTATAAATATAAAAAAGGAAGTTGAGCCTAAACATATTTTGTCTTACGAAAAAGAAATTTTTGATACTCGAGAAGAGTTTGAGAGAAAATACCTTAGGGATAAATATGGTAAGCTTGACGAGATTACAAATCATGTAAGTCAAGGATCCCTTAAGTTTTACAATGGTATGCCATTAGAAAGTGGTGCATTTGTGCAGTGCGTGGGAGTAATTCTTGAATCAGAGAGAGCAATGTGTTTGACTCATGTTGACCCGATGGGAATGTGGCAAAGCAACATACCAAAGGTAAGAAAATATTTTGAAGGAGAGAAAACAAATCTGACAATATTAAAAGGAAGTAAAGCGCGTGCAGATGCTGAAATTGTACCTACTTTTAAAGAAATAAAAGTAAATACAGAGGGAATAAATATTATTGATGTTCCATCAGGAGATGGCAGATGGGGCACTATTTTTTATCCTAGCAAGGAAGGCAATGAGATCATCACACACTACTATTTGGATGATAAAAAATATGTTGCTGAAAAATACAATATTGGTAAGGGAATTTATGATGACGATAAAAATAAGAAAAGTCAGGAATTTTTCGAATCAAGAGATTATATGCCAAAGGGTTTTAGAAAAGTACAATAGTATTTTGTTGGGTGTATAATATATGTATGAATAAACAAAAATTTGTTTACTTAAGTTTGCGATTAACAATGGGTTTCATTTTTCTCTGGGCGTTTTTAGATAAAACTTTTGGTTTAGGTTTTGCTACTGCCCCCGCAAAATCTTGGATCAATGGTGGATCGCCTACTTCTGGTTTTCTTTCTTTTGGGACCAAAGGTCCGTTTGCAGAAGTTTTTCAAAATTTAGCAGGAGTTGCTGTGGTAGATTGGTTGTTTATGTTCGGGCTTCTTTTTGTAGGTATGACTTTGATTTTTAATAAATATGTAAAGTGGGGATGTATTGCAGGTGTAGTCATGTTGGTGTTGATGTGGCTAGCGACTCTTTTCCCAGAAAACAATCCGATCGTTGATGAGCATATAGTGTACGCGTTGGTGTTGGCACTGATAGCAATGAAAAGTAATAATAGCTAATCCATCGTCGCGAAAAACTTTTTATACTTAATTAAGTAGAGATTTAGATTTCTAGCTTTTTAGGCTGATTTATTATATAAATAATTCGTTGCCGTTGTAGCTCAGTTGGTAGAGCACGTCATTGGTAATGACGAGGTCATCGGTTCAATCCCGATCAACGGCTCTTGTTTTGGTGGTATAATGTAATGGTGAAGAAAATATCCTTAAATTATATTACTCCTATTTTTGCATTATCCGGCTTGTTGGCCGGTTTGATTTTTTATTTACTTGGTAATGAATCCTTAGATCATTCTATCTGGATGGTGACTATGGCTGTGGGAACTATTCCTATCTTGTGGCGAATCTTGAAAGATATATCTCGAGGACATTTTGGAGTTGATATCATAGCCATTGTTGCCATTATTGCCTCTTTTGTTTTAGGAGAATATTTAGCCGGAAATATGATATTGCTTATGCTCTCTGGTGGGGAAGCATTGGAAACTTATGCATTAAAGCGAGCCCGCCGAGAACTCTCATCTCTTATTTCAAATGCTCCTACTTTTGCTCATATAAAAAAAGATGAAAAACTTTTAGATGTTTCAGTTGCTGATGTAAAAATTGACGATATTATTTTAATTAAACCTGGAGAAATTATTCCAGCCGATGGAGTTGTGGTCTTGGGTAAATCTCAAGTGGATGAATCTGCAATCACTGGAGAATCTTTACCTGTAGAAAAGATAGTCGGAACCGTCGTGTCTTCTGGAAGTATAAATAAAAGTGCAGTTTTAGAAGTGCGGGTGATGCGACTACCTAGCGAAAGTAAATATGAGCAAATTATTAAACTTGTAAAACAAGCGGAAGAAAATAAAGCTCCCGTTGTCCGTCTTGCAGATAGATATAGTATTTGGTTTACTGCTATTACTTTTGTCTTAGCTTGCCTAGCTTGGTTTTTTTCAAAAGATGCTACAAGGCTCTTGGCAGTCTTGGTAGTGGCTACACCTTGTCCGCTTATTTTAGCGACACCTATTGCTATGATTTCTGGAATTAGTAAATCAGCGAGTCGAGGAATAATAATAAAAAATGGTGGAGCTCTTGAAAAATTGGCTGAGATTAAAGCATTTATTTTTGATAAAACCGGTACATTAACCTTGGGCCAGCCTGAAATTGTACAAGTTTTATCTTTTATTGAAAATGAAAAAGAAGTTTTAAGATTGTCTGCTTCATTGGATCAATTGTCGCTCCATATTTTGGCTCGGTCTTTGCGAGCTTATGCATTGCAAGAAAAAATAGATTTAACTATACCAACAAATTTTAAAGAAAATTTTGGTGACGGTGTAATTGGTGAAATTGATGGAAATATTTTTTCTTTTGGTAAATTAAAATTTTTAGAAAAAAGAGGCATCGAGATCAGTAAAGAAATATTAGAAAAGCATGAATCTTTCAAAGACAAGGGTCAGATAGTTGTTTATTTAGGAAATGCTACACATGTGCTCGGAGCTATTGTGTTTGCAGATGTTATTAGATCAGAGATTAAGAAAGTATTTTCTGATCTCAGAAATCAAGGTGTAGACCACTTGGTAATGCTTACCGGTGATAAAAAAGGCGTGGCTGATATTATTGCTAAAGAATTAAATCTCGATGATATCCATGCTGAAGCACTGCCTGAAGATAAGGTCTGGCAAATAAATGATCATAAAAAACAATTTGGAAAAGTTGCTATGATCGGGGATGGAGTAAATGATGCTCCGGCTTTATCTGCAGCTGATGTAGGTATAGCTCTAGGCGGGCATGGAAGTAGTGCTTCATCAGATAGCGGAGATATTGTAATTACTGTGGATAATCTGGAGCGAGTCGGGGAGGCTTATAAGATTTCAAAAAAAGTGTTAAAAATAGCCAAACAGGGTATATTTGTAGGTATTGGGGTTAGTGTGGTTTTGATGATTATTGCCTCATTTGGTTATATATCTCCAGTTTATGGAGCGTTACTCCAAGAAGGCTTAGACGTTATCGTTATACTAAATGCTTTACGTGTAAATTTTACAAAGATAAGCTAGTCACATGAAAGAAGATACAAATGATATTCAAAATCAGATAGATGAATTGGAAAATAAAATGCAGGCTCCAGATTTTTGGTCGGACAAAATTGCCGCCCAAGAAACTATCAAACTTTTAGGAG
>CAYMIC010000034.1:0-5189 GCA_964390615.1 uncultured Candidatus Saccharibacteria bacterium
CCTCCACCTATCATCCGCACATTATTTTTCTTTAAAACTTTCTCCATAGCTTTCGCATTTTTTAAAACTTGCCCTGCATACTTTTTAAATTTTGGAGTCATTGCTTCTCCAAATGCCACTGCTTTCGCGGCAATAGTGTGCATATGCGGACCTCCTTGAATACCAGGGAAAATAGCTTTATCAATTTTCTTGGCAATTTCTTCATCAGCTCTGGTTAGAATTATTCCACCTCGTGGACCACGCAGAGTTTTATGAGTTGTCGAAGTTATAATATCAAAACCATCGTCAAATGGATTTCTCAAAACTCCACCAGCGATAAGTCCGGCAATGTGTGCCATGTCTGCCATAGTTATAGCACCCACTTCTTTTGCAATTGCCACAAATTTTTTATAGTCTAGCGTCCTAGGATAAGCAGAGAAGCCAGCGATGATTAATTTTGGTTTTGTCTCCTTGGCCACACGAAGCATATCTTCATAATCAATCTCTCCTGTATCAGGATTTTTCATTTTATAAGTGACGAATTTATAAATCTTTGCAGGCAAAGTCATCGGGTGTCCGTGAGTAAGGTGTCCGCCGTGGGATAAATCCATACCCATTACTGTATCCCCTGGTGAGAGTAATGCTCCATACACAGCCAAGTTTGCAGGCGCACCAGAGTGTGGCTGAACATTGGCAAATTTACATTTAAAGAGTTTACAAACCCGCTCAATAGCTAGAGATTCCACTTGGTCAGTCCATTCCTGCCCTCCATAATACCTACGTCCTGGATAACCTTCTGAGTATTTATTAGTAAAAATAGAACCATTGGCTTCTAAAACATCAGCGGATACATAGTTTTCAGATGGTATAAGCTCGAGCCCTTCCTTTTGCCGTAATGCTTCACCTTTGATTAGTTTTTCTATCTTCTTATCTTTCATATGCCAATTCTACCACCTTTACTTCATAAAGGAAAAAGTCTCAACCTTACCATCAGACTTCATGATTATTGAGCCCAACAAGTCGGTCCGAAGTATTTTCACACCAAAAGATTTTAGCGTATCGAGAGTTTCCTGATGCGGATGTCCGTATTTTTTTCCACCATCTGAAGAAATGAGAGCGTAAGCTGGACTCAAGACCTTTACAAACTCCTTGCCGGTTGAAGTACGTGAACCATGATGCCCGACCTTGAGGATATCAACATCGAGTGACTCGAGAATATTGTTTTCCAAAACTATTTTTTCTGTTTCAGTTGTAGCGTCCCCAGTTAGTATCACTTTCGTATCTCCATACACAAGCTCTGCCACTATGGAACCGTCGTTCGTAGTCCAATCCGACACATCACGATCAGGGAAAAGCACATCGATAATTGCTCCACCACCTAAATCTATCCGCATTCCCTTCTTGGCTAAACTAACTGGAATATTTTTTTCGTTAATTTTATTTTTCAAATTTTTATAAGTTGCCGAATCATTAAAAGTTCCAGCTTCAAAAACTTGTCCTACCTTGTAAGTCTTGAGAACATCTAAAAATCCACCGATATGGTCCGCGTCTGGATTAGTGATGATGAGCGCATCTATAGAACGGTCAAATAAAGGCATAACGCGAGAAAGTCGGCTTAAAATTTTCTTGGCCGGTCCACCATCGACAAGTACTTGTGTGCCAGTTGGAGACTCTATATATAGAGCATCGCCTTGTCCGACATTTAACATGGCGAAGGTAAGCTCAGATTTTTTATGAGAAAAATTTAGATAAACAATCACTAGAACTGAAGTAAAAAGTGCCAAAAATAAAGCGAGAAAGAGATACCTTTTACTCTTTTCAAACATGGTACAATTATAACATGAACAAATTTGAAGAAAAAAAGTTTAACATCGGAGAATTAAAAGGTATATCAGCTAAAAACATAGAAGAGCACCTAAAACTCTACGCTGGGTATGTAAAAAATGCTAATTTAATTATAGAAAAAATGGCCACTCTCAGTAGCACTGATGAACCTTATATCACAGGAGAACTTTTCCGTCGTTTTAGTTTCGAATACAATGGCATGCGAAATCATGAAGTGTATTTTGGAAGCTTGGAGGGCGGAGCTAAGCCTTTTAACCCTGAAAGTAAAATAGGAGAAAGAATTTTAAAATTATTTGGAACCTTGGAAATATTCATTACTGAATTTACAAACTTAGCTCTGACTCGTGGTGTAGGATGGGCAGTACTTTGGTACGACAGAAAAGAAGATAAATTCTTAGCATCCTGGGTAGATGAACAGCACTTAGGACAATTGAATGGTTGCACTATGATTCTAGCTCTAGATATGTGGGAACACGCTTATGTCTACGACTACCCTACTTCAGAAAAGAAAAAATATATAGGCGCTTTTTTTGAAAATCTAAATTGGGAAGTCATTGAACAAAATTACCTCGAAGCTATAAAATAAAAAAACTGCTGACGTCACCTTACGGGACGCCAACAGTTTGTATAAAACTGAACATATGGAACCTATCAGATACCTATCCAGGATTCTTCATCTTCCTTTTTTACAGGTGAATAAACCTGAATCGGTAATTTAGAAAACCTGAAATATTTTCTGATGACAGTTAGCAACACGAATATTATGCAAAATAAACCGAAAACAAAAAGTCCGATATATCCACGACTCAGAGACACATCAGCTGTGTCTACTGGAGGTGCTGACTTTGACTCTGAGACAGGAGATAGTGTGCTGGCTGTATAAAGAAAATGATTCTCAATGTTGCAAGCAATTCTTTCTATCTCATTCATGGATCCAACCATTTCCATGGTTGCTTCAGTATTGTAGGCTTGCATCGAGTCCGACTGTATAAAATTCCTGAATATAGGAATAGCTCTTTCGCCTTGCTGAACAATGTGGAATCGTCCATTAATGCCATCAGCAGACACACAGTAAATAGTATCTTGAAATGGATAAATTTTATTGATGTCGGTTATCTTCTTATTCATGTCCATGCTTCTTTGCATGGCAGATAAGACATCTTGAGTGGAAACTTCTGGCTGCGCGTACACATACTCGCCTAGGCCAAAAAACAAAAAGAAAAAAGTCATAATCTTTTTCATGGTCTTATATTAGATGGTTAACAAAGCATCCCCTCAAAAAAGATCCTTTATTAACCATCCAAACTTTTTCAAAAAAACTACTCTTATTTTGAATATACCATTATAAATTATAATGTCAAAATTGACGAAATATTCCATAAATACTTTTACCAAAAAGGAAATAAATAAAATAACTATAAATTAAAATCGTAAGTACAAGTGGAAAGTTTGGAATCGCAAAAGATGCAAAAGAAAAACTTGAAAATAAATGCACTACCCCAAGTTCGTACTTCAAAAGCAAAGTAGAAAAAATACCAAATGGCACAGATAGTGTGTACCATATGATGCCGACAAGACCAGTCATAAAACCAAAGAGCATAGTTAGTGGTAAAAATGGCAAAATCAATACGTTGGCTGGCAATGCTACTAGGGATAAATTACCCATTTTATACAAAACAAACGGCAATACAAATATATAAGCCGAGAAAGTGACCACTACTATATCTCGCAGACCAAATCTCTTGGTAACCCAAGTAAAATATTTTTCTACACGCGGAGTAAGAAAGATGACAGCAACTGTAGCGATAAAGGAAAGTTGAAAAGAAACATCAAAAGCTAGAGTGAAAGGATTAAAAATTATCATAACTACTCCAGTGAGAATCAAAGCCCGACCAACATCATAATTTCTACCAGTAGCCCGTGCGATGAGTGCCAAGATTGCCATAATCCCAGCTCGAATCGCCGTCGAGTTTGCTCCGCTCATGATTACAAACAAAAACACCGCTATGATGCCAGCACTAATTCCAATCCTCTCTGGAAAACTCTTTAGTAATTTCATAAACCATTCAGCGACAATGGTCACATTGTAACCAGACAGTGCCACGATGTGAATAGTTCCTGTATCGATAAACTCTTGACGTAAATCTGTATCAAAAGATGACCTCTCCCCTAAAATAAGCCCACCCATGAGTGTGCTCTCAGGAGGCGACACTGACCGACCCAGACTTTCGAGAAATGTATTTTTTATTTTAAAAAGAATTTCGCGTAAAAAATTACCATGACCACTACTCAAAACTTCTAGTTTTGGATACGACATAACATAATAAATCCCATCCTTTCTCAGGTAATTGATATAATCAAAAGTTTTTCCTGTATCCGTTTCAAAATTTTCTGGTTTAGCTAATTTACCTTCAACTTTTATCTCATCCCCATATAAAAATGTAGGTCCCAAACCTGTCGTTACCAAGACCTCAGTTTTTTCACCTTGCTCAATGAGTTTTAAATTTAATTTTTGATTCTCGGACCTACTATCTGGCTCATCTACCAAGATACCTACAAATATTTGCTTGTCTCCTACTTTTTCTTTAAAAACTTTTGGTGGTGGCACATCGACGTAATGAAAACGCAAAATTCCTACACTAAAAAATACAAAAAACATGCAAATCAATACCCCCTGCCTACCGGCAGGCAGGCATGGATTTTTAGATACAAAAGCAAAAAATAAAGATACAAAGAAAGCTAGAAAGCCTACGAACAGTACAGAGTACACATTTAAAAAAACAAAAGATCGGAGTAAAACTCCAAAAACAAAACCGAAACAAATCGCATAAAATAATTTGTCCCGCACATTAAAATTTTACCACTAGATCACAGGTTCGTCATCCGCATATGATGTAGCTATGAGATCCACTCGGTCATTCCATTTGTCACCACTATGTCCTTCTACATAAAGCCACTTGGGCTTGAATTCTTGATTTAATTCATATAGTTCTTGCCAAAGCTCCTTATTGAGAACTGGTTTTTTGGCAGCATTTCTCCATCCGTTTTTTATCCAATTCGGAATCCATTCGGTAATGCCCAAGATTACATATTTCGAGTCTGCAAAAATTTCTATCGGTAAGTTAATCTTATTAGCACGAACATATTTCAAAGCTTCAATCCCTGCTTGAAGCTCCATCTGATTATTTGTAGCGTGAGCATTCCTGCCACCAAATTCAATTTCTTTACCCTCCATGAGTATTGCAACTCCCCATCCCGCTTTTCCTGGATTCCCCCTAGCTGCTCCGTCAGTATAAATTATGACCTTATCTTTTTGCATGAAAACATTATATCATTAATATTTTTGAAAATTGAAAATAAAAAAA
>CAYMIC010000035.1:0-3398 GCA_964390615.1 uncultured Candidatus Saccharibacteria bacterium
CTCTGTACTCGTTGCGCTTGTATTCCTAGTGAAAGAAATACAAAAAAAGTTAAAATCAAAGATCTCATAAAGCAGTTTGTTTGAGATTATAATACACTAAATATACATAAATGTCAAACAAAATAAAGATCGCTTAGTGCTAGTTTTGAATTTCTTTTTTATTTAAAATATCATTTTTCTTGTCTTCTAGTACTTGTGCTTTGATATCTAGCTGTCTTTTTTGGTCAGATAATGGATCGAGTTCTATGGATGTTATCAACTCTTCTGTCTCCAGAGAAGCCAAGCTTTCTTCTAGGTCGCTTAGTTTATTTTCTAGCTCCAATAGCTGCTTATCATTATCTCCTACTTTGTATCCGGATTTCAAAATATCTATTTCTTTTTTTGTCTCTTCTATTTGGCGTGTAAAATTTCTCTTTGGATTATCTAAATCAATTACTTTACGCACAAGTCTTTTGAATTTTTCATTTTCAAACTCTTCTTCATTCTTTTTAGTTTCAATTTTAATATCAGCAATATTATCTAACCCCGCGTATTTTTCCTCAACTTTTTTATAGTTGTCAGCAAATTCTTTGATAGGTCCTAAGGGGTTTTCTTTCTCTGTTTCCATATAGTTAATTGTAACACAACATTCTTGTGGGTTTTATTCTATAAACTTACCAACTTGGTTTTGGTATTTTCTCCAAACCACTCACGGGTGAGCTTATCAGTAGTTTCAGTTTTATCTGTAAATAAAATATCCGCCTTGCCGTTCTTGGAAAGTTTCTTTTTTATTTCGTGATGGCGTTCTAAGTAATCCTTTAATTTCTGTGGGATAAATTCATCCTGAGCGATAAGTTTTATTTTTACAGGTAAAATACTTTTGATCGCATCTTTAAATATCGGGTAGTGTGTACATCCTAAAACCAAAGCATCGATTCGCTCTTTTATTAAGGGCTCTAAATATTTTTTAAGAAATGGTTTAGCGAGCTCACTCTCCCCTCCTTCGGCTAGTGGCACCAATAGAGGTGCAGCATTTTGCAACACCCGTGCTTTGGGATTTACTTTTTTAATTTCAGTTACAAAAGTACGTGAAGTCACCGTACCCACTGTAGCTAGTACTCCAACTCGAGCAAAACCTACCGCTTCTTCGGCAGCAGGGATCAAAACTCCAAGAACTTTTGGTCGCTTGCTCTCTGGCATCTTAGCAACTTCTCTTTGAATTCTGGCTAGTGCGCGAGCAGAGGCAGTATTGCAAGCAAGGACTATGAGTGCACAGCGTTCTTTTTTGGCCAAGTACTGCACTGCTTCATTAGTAAATTGATAGACAGTTTCATGACTACGATTACCATAAGGCACCCGTTTGGTATCCCCTAGGTAGACATAATCATATTCCGGCATAAGTTCACGGATAGCTTTGGCTATCAAAAGTCCCCCTACCCCTGAGTCAAAAATACCGATTTTCATATCTTCATCTTAGCATGTTATAATTTTGGCATGAAACACAATAGACTAGATGAACTATCAGACGGCTTCTTTGCCATAGTTATGACTATCTTGGTTTTTGAGATAAAGGTACCTAGTTTCTTTATTGAACCCACAAATAGAGAACTCTGGTATGAAATAACAAAACTCCTACCACTATTTCTTTCATATATTCTATCCTTTGCCCTTCTTTTCACTTACTGGAGAGCTCACCACTTTTTCACTTCCATTTATGCAAAAAATGTAGACTCCAAACTCGCAAATATAAATGCCCTTTTCTTTATGTTGATTTCTATGGTTCCTTTTTCTACAAATCTCTTGGGAAACTTTACAAACAATCAACTCGCAATTGCTATCTTTAGCATTCACGCCATACTGATCGGCCTTACTCTATACTGGATGCGAAAATATGTGCTCTATTCTGATAGCATAAAAAACCCAGAAATAAGTGACCGCGAAATCCGAGGTTCAACTATCCGAACATTGGTACCAGTAGTTTTCGGACTAATAGCTATCCCCCTTTCGTTTTTAAGTACATCCCTTGCTCTCACTCTCCTCACCCTAACAGTAATATTTAACCTCGCTCCATGGAGCACTCGACTAGTAGAGCGGATGTTTAAATAGTTATTTATTTTTTGACAAAACCTCAAAAAATGGTAAGGTTATTTTGACATTCTTCGTTCATTCAAAAAACTATCAATATGAAAAAGTTTCTCACTAGGCTTGGTATTTACTACGCCCTGCTTTGTTTTTTATTGTTCAACATAGTTAAAGTATCTCCAGATCAACACCATGTAGCATACTTTGGGTTTTGGATCATTACCCTACCCGCACTCATATCTTTTGGTAAATATCAAAAGTTTCGTCCTTTCTTTGACATGTCATACCGAATTCAGTCGGCCGGTAATTTGTTAGAAATGAAAAAGATCGAAGGGAAATTTAAAAAACTACAAGGAGAAATTTTCGACCTTTTTTATACTTTACTGGGAGCAGGCATGGTCATTGCTTTTGGATTTACGGCACATGCAAGCTTCTGGTTATGTTTACTCTTACTAGCCATTGTTATGGTGTTCGGCATAATATCATCTGCTACATACAACATCGGTTATGAAGTAGGAACACTGTTCATTGAAAGAGATGAAATAGAACCTCTACTCTCAAATAAATTAGAGAGTATGCAAGCATTGGGGTTTAACCTATTTAAGGGTGAAAAAAAGAATTTCTTGGGCAAAAGAAAATACATTACTCGAAAATTTCTACTTCGAGATGGAACTTGTGAAGTTCGCGACTACGAAGATTTAAAGCTATTGCACAGTAAAATCTATGTAGAGAAAATTCTATCTGATTTCGAAAAATTCAAAAAGAAGAAAATCGAACAAAAGAAAAGAAAAGAAAAGAAAAAAGAAATTCTTGCAGTGTAGACTATGGCTCACAAAGCCGGAATATCAGTTCCGGCTTTTTTTATTTATTTCTTTATCTAGTCTTTTGGCTTCTGCCCAAGCGAGCTCATAGATTTTTTTCATAGCATCGGCAATCTCAGTTGATTCAATAATTATTCCCAATTTTTCTCGCCAAGAAGCAATCATAACTTTATTATCATAAATATTTATTTCTGGATGAAAACCAAATTTTTCACTTGGCACTATGAGTGATTGCCGAATTTCTTCTTTATCTAAACTTGCTCGCTCTCTTGCGTCCGATGAATCTGGAAAAATTGCTCTGATAGGTATTCCTTTCTTAGCTCTTCTTTTATAATATTCTGGGAAATAATGTGGAAGTGTCGGAGCTATGTCTTCCACAGAAGCATAAGCAAGAATTTCTTCGTGAGAAGAAAGAGTATCTTCATAAACTTTCTCTAAACCTTCTTTCCCTTCATAAAACAAAACTTTTGGACGATTTACAACATTATGAATAGATTTTAACTCTGGAATTATTTT
>CAYMIC010000035.1:3408-5189 GCA_964390615.1 uncultured Candidatus Saccharibacteria bacterium
TCAAAAAATTCTTTGTGCAGGCGCTTGAGACCATCAGCCTTTTTCTTGGCTTCATCTAAAAACTTTTTTCCACTTTCAATTTTATCCTGCAACATTTTCTCAATTTGATCGGGTGACTCAGCCACATATTCTTGCTTTGGTTCTTTACCGGAAATTTTCACAAGCTCTTTGAGAGCCAAAGAATTTAGCACATGGTATCCTGTCGGTCGATTAATTCCAGCCTTACGAGAAATCTGTGTAACTGTCCCTTTTCCTAATTCAAGCAACGCTAAATACACCAGAACCTCCTTCTCGGAAAATCCAATAAATTCTAAACTTTTCTTTAAATCTAAGTTCTCGTTATTCATAAATTAAGTATATAATGGAGCTCTATATTTTGTCAATGTCTATCAACAAAATTATAATTACTTAAATTTAACCTTTAAAATAAGCTTATTACGCTAGTTTATTTGACCATACATCTTGACAATTAACTTCAATTTGCTATAATACAAACAGAACAGTAATTTGCTAGTTCGTTAAAAACTCAACTAAAAATGCTTGTATTGGTACAGGTTCTCGGAGGTATATTTTACCTCTTGAACAAAGCTTTTTTGTCACTTGCTGAGAGAAGCGAAAATAACCATGAGAATAGAAAGTGGGGGTGGAGAACATGGTCTTGGATTATGTTTCTCATCGGTCTCCCCTTTTGGCTCATTGTCTTCTTTTCGGGAAGAAACTGGATTGCGTTTGCAATCGAAGCCGGTGGTGCACCCGCCATGATACTAGGTCTTCTCATTTCTGTTAAAGGAAAAGGTAAGGAACCAAGGTGGCTCCACTATGTAGCCATACTCTGTATTATTTTAGGACTTGGGTATAGCTTATACGACTTTGGTGGTATAACCACTCTAACTCAAATCATAGAACTCGCTCTCGTTACCGGATTTCTTATCGGTACATACGAACTCGCTTTGAAGAAATCCTCAGGATACCTGTGGTTTCTACTGATGCACGTCGCGTGCGCCATACTCATGTACTTTGAGAACTACACTTGGCTTGCATTACAACAAGTAATCTCAATCGGATTTGTTCTTGATGCATATAGGACAAAAAAAGAAAATTAAATTCTAATCATTAAATTATTACAAATCATGGAAAACAGAGATGAAGGACCAGACATGCTTGGCTGTTTAGCTATAATTATTTTATTTATTCTCCTTGTATGGGGAGCCAAAATATTATGGCCATTATTGCCAACTTAACTTAAGGCCGGAATATCAGTTCCGGCTTTTTTATTTCTTCACTCCATGCTTCTCATGAAGTTTAGCAACTTCTTCTTCTTCAAGTTCTTCCTTTTTCTCTTTTCCCCTCTCCCCTAAAGCTTTTAATTCAGCGTCACCTAACATATCCAGACTTTTTACTAATAGAGTTAAATGCTCCACAGTATTTTTTGTCGGATCATCGAGCACTTCTTCAAGTAATGCATTTAAAATCCATCCCATGCGAGGTCCGGGTTTCATTTGCAAATCTTTCATTAAATAATTTCCATCGATTTTAAGTTGAGAAACAGAGATAGGATCTCTGAGCGCTTCTTCTATCATTGCGAAATATTTTCTTAAACGATATGGCGCTTCTTTTTTCTTCATACCTACTCGGTCGGCTTCACGCACATTCATCAAAGTCCAGATATTATCTTTACCAACTTTCTGTATAACTCTTCGCACAGCAGAGAGAGTGATTAATTCTGTATCAGAAAAGAACATATGGTTCCGTACTAAACTCTCCACCATATTTATTTCATC
>CAYMIC010000036.1:0-5156 GCA_964390615.1 uncultured Candidatus Saccharibacteria bacterium
TTAGGACTCAATTCTAAAAAAGCTATTGAAGAATACGGCATCGCAAAGTTTAATGAAAAATGTAAAGAGAGTGTTTGGGAATACACTGACCTTTGGGAGAAATTTACAGACCGTATTGGGTACTGGGTGGATCAAGGAAATCCATATGTAACCTATGACAATACTTACATAGAGTCTGTTTGGAATGTTGTAAAACATGTCGATGACCAAAAACTTTTATACAAAGACTATAAAGTCGTGCCTTGGTGTCCGCGTTGTGGTACAGCACTTTCTAGTCATGAGCTCGCTCAGGGTTACGAAGATGTAAAAGATATTTCTATTTATGCGAAGTTTAAAATAAAAGGTGTTACTAATGGATACTTTGTCGCTTGGACTACAACCCCATGGACCCTGCCTGGCAATGTTGCTTTGGCAGTGGGCCCTGATATTGATTATGTTGAAGCGAAAGTTGGCGAAGAAATTCTCGTTGTTGCTAAAAACAAACTTTCCATATTAGGTGAAGGTTATGAAATTGTTGCAGAACATAAAGGTAGTGAAATGATTGGCATGGAATACGAACCGCTTTTTCCATATATTCAAAATGCAAAGCCCAAAGAAGGAATACAGAATATTGAAAATGCATACAAGGTTTACGGAGCGGACTTTGTGACTACAGAAGACGGAACAGGTATAGTGCACACAGCCGTGATGTACGGAGCTGATGACTTTAATCTAGGAACAAAGGTAGGTTTACCAAAATACCACCTCGTAGATGAACAGGGGAATTTCGTAAAAGGCACAGACTTTTTAGAAGGACGTTTTGTAAAAGAAAAAGGTGAAGACGGAAAGCCAACTATGGATGTAGATATAATTAAATATCTTCAAGAAAAAAATCTATTTTTCAAAAAAGAACTATACGAGCACTCCTATCCGCATTGCTGGCGTTGCAAAACCCCGCTTATTTATTATGCTCGGGATTCTTGGTATATACGAATGTCGGATTCTAAAATAAAAAGTAAATTAATTAGCGAAAATCAAAAAATAAATTGGGAGCCATCACATATCCGAGATGGTAGATTTGGAGAATGGCTCCGGGAACTCAAGGATTGGGCTATTTCACGTGAGCGATATTGGGGAACACCGCTTCCTGTCTGGCAGTCCCGAGATGGTGAGAGATTGGTCGTGGATTCTATAAAGACTTTACAAGATCATATCAAAGCGTCTGGTAATACTTATTTTGTAATGCGTCATGGTGAAACTACCACGAATGTAAAAAATCTTGTAAGTAATAAAATAAATAGCGGCAGTCACCTCACTGAAAAGGGGGTAGAGGATACAAAAAAAAGTGTTCAAAAGTTAAAGAAAGAAAAAATAGATTTAATTCTTACTTCTCCGTTTAATCGTACTCGTGAGACTACTAAAGTAGTTGTAGAGGAACTAGGTCTCAAAGATGATCAAGTCATCGTTGATGATAGATTAGGGGAGATGATGGTACCTAGCTACGAAGGTAAAACTTGGATGGATTATCATAAAGATTTTCCAAAAACAAAAGAGAATTTTGATAAAGCACGCGATGGAGATGAATCTTATCAAGATGTAAAACAAAGGATGATGCAGTTCTTGTTTGAGATAGAAGAAAAATATAAAGGAAAAAATATACTGATCGTGACTCATGGTGGTCCAGCATGGTTGCTCGTGGCTTCCGCAAAGCTTTTAGGAACTGAAAAGACCTTAGCGCTTTTATCAAATACAAAAGATTTTCATTATTTCAATAATTCTGAAATTCAAAAGTTGGAATTTAAACCTTTTCCTCACAATGAAAAAGGAGAGCTCGATTTACACAAACCTTATATCGATGAGATAGTGCTCGAGAAAGATGGCAAGGAATTAAAACGGACAAAAGAAGTCATGGATGTTTGGTTTGATTCCGGAGCTATGCCATTTGCACAAGATCACTTTCCATTTGATGAAAAATTCTACGGACTGTTTGGAAAGAGTAAGCTTTCTTATCCGGCAGATTTTATCTCAGAAGCAATAGATCAGACTCGTGGTTGGTTTTATACTTTGCACGCTGTTGGGGTGTTGATGGGCAGGGGCCTAGCATACAAGAATGTTATTTGTTTGGGGCACTTACTCGATGCTAAAGGCAAGAAGATGAGTAAGTCTCAAGGCAATGTCATCGACCCGTGGGAGATGATAGAAAAGTACGGCGTGGATACGCTTCGGTTGTGGATGTATGCAGTGAACGCTCCAGGGGAGAGTAAGAATTTTGATGAGAAGACTGTACTTGATTTGAATCGCCAAGTTTTTGGCTTACTTTACAATGTACTCGCATTCTACGAACTTTACAGAGATAAAGATTTAGAAAAAGGACCGTTCTTAGGAAAAAATGTTCTAGACCAGTGGATACTAGCTCGACTCGAAGAAACTGTAAGCCTGAGTACCGAGAGTATGGATGAATTTAAATTACTTGAACCGGTCCGAGCTATCCGTGATCTTATCGGTGACCTTTCGACTTGGTATTTGCGTCGTTCTCGTGAGCGAATCAAGGAGTCGGCAGCAAACCCCGCCAAGGAGGACGGGGCAAGGCAAACTTTGTATTTTGTACTAAAAACCATAGCCAAACTTTTAGCTCCTTTTGCACCGTTTTCTGCGGAAGATATTTGGCTACGACTTAAAACTGATGGTGATGCATTGAGTGTGCATTTGGAACAGTGGCCAAAGAAATATAAGGCGAATGAAAAAATCTTAGAAGAAATGAGTAGAGTGCGGGAAGTTGTCTCCCTTGGTCTCAAGGCTCGCCAGATGAGCAATATCCCTGTCCGTCAACCACTTCAAGCTCTTATATTAAAAAATGCTATTCCAGAGAATTACATCGAGATTGTAAAAGATGAATTAAATGTCAAAGAAGTAAAGTTAGATAGCACTATTGTGAATGTCTTGGAATTGGATACAAATATCACCACTACTCTCAGAGAGGAAGGTTATGTTCGTGAACTCATGCGATCACTTCAGGATATGCGAAAAAATATGGGGTTACTGCCTTCGGATATAGTTTCTCTGTCGATTTCTACAACGCATGACAACAAAAGCATAGTAAGTAAGTGGGAAGAAGAACTCAAAAAGGTTGTCGGTGCTAAAGAAATAAAGTTTGAAGACAATAGCGGACAAGAAGTCAAAATCGACTCACTCATATTTAAAGTTAAAATTTCTCAATAAAATAAGTTGTGGTAAAATAATACAAAGGCAAGAGACCTTAATCTAAACTTAATTTCTACTTTCCAAAGATTGGAAAAGATTAGAAATAATATTGTTCACAATAACAGCGACCGTTGCTATTGTGAGATATCAATATGAGAGTCATAGATAAAGAATCTAATGGAGGTAAAGTTATCCGAGCACTCGGTATGGGTATCGGCGTCACAATTGCGCTGTCTAATCAGAAGTTTAGCTTTGATCTAAGTAAAAAGTTAATTCAAAAAATATTTGGTTCTCGTAAAACTCACCGTCAGTTAACAATGTGCTTTTATAGATTACGAAAACAAAAATTAGTTGAATTTAAAAAACAGAACTCCAGAATAAAAATAATCCTAACTGAAAATGGCAAAAAAGTTTTGCTGAGATTTTCTTATGAAGATATGAAGTTCAAAAAACCAGTGATTTGGGATAAAAGTTTTCGATTGATAATTTTCGACATTCCCGAAACTAAAAGATACGCCAGGGATTCTATGCGAGAGAAGATGATGGAAATGGGTTGTGTCAGGTTCAACGATAGTGTCTGGGTCTATCCGTTTCCTTGTCAGCCTGAAGTAGACTTTATCGCTAACTACTGGAATATAGGTAGGTATGTTCATTTTGCTTTAGTGAGAGATATAACTAACAGAGATTTACTCGAAAAACATTTCAAGCTGTAGGTTTTTAGACTTGGTTCTAAACCGTACTATTTATTCCCTTGTATCACAATATCAGCGGCCGCTGCCATTGTGTTGTATGTATTTTGGGTATAGTGGAGGAGTGGTTTTGTTGTGAGTAGCTTGGCGTGGTGTGGTAAAATGAATACATGAGAATGAAAAGACCTTTTATTTGTAGGGGAACGAAATATACAATTTCAACAACAAAAACCATTGGTTTTGATTTTTAGATGCATCACATTTATCACACCGAGGGGGTAATACTTGGAAGTCGGAACTACGGTGAAGCGGGGAAGTGTTTTTATATTTTTACTCGTGACTTGGGTATGCTCTATGCTTCGGCGCAGGGAGTGCGAAAGTTGAGTAGTAAACTACGGTATGTTTTACAGGATTTTAATTATGTGAAGGTTGACTTAGTGCGAGGTAAAGACTTTTGGCGAGTGACTAGTGCGTCCAAGACCAACGCCCTTGGGGGTATTTTAGAAGATAAAAATAAACTTGGCATTATGGTAAATATTTCCAAGTTGCTTCGAAGATTGCTCGCCGGGGAGGATCCTAATGGAATTCTTTTTGCTGACTTAATCAAAGGACTGCATGTTTTAGAAAAAACTGAAAAGCGCGAAGAGCTTCCAAATGTAGAAGTGATTTTGGTGCTTCGAATATTAAACAACCTAGGCTATATCGGGGGTGCTGAGAATTTGCAAAGCCTTATCACTAGCCCATTTGAGGACGAGCTGGTGTACCAAGTCGCAAAATCCAAGCGAGATATTCTGAACGAAATAAATAAGGCACTTCGAGAAACTCAACTATAAATTGTGATACAATAGGATAATGTCGCCTGATGAGGAAAAACTCAATAATATCGAACGGCTCAAGGGCAAGCTTTTCAGTAATGATTACGAGACCAAGATAGAGTATCGAGACCACTTCTCAGATGCCAAGAAGAAAAGTATACCCGTGGCCTGGGCAGAGAAAGCTAAGGGTGCGGTCGCGAATAATACATTTTTTACTAAAACTTCCGTGTTTAAAAAAATTTTCATAGGCTCAATAGTGTTTTTTATTCTAGCTCTCGGCTATGTATCGTTCCAATTCTTTTTTGGAGGCAACACCGTTTCTAATGAAAACATAACTATTTCTATTTTTGGTAATACTTTTACTGATGGTGGTGAAGACTTGCCGTTACAAATACAGATCGTAAATAAAAATAATACCAACCTTGATCTAGTTGATCTCGTGGTTGAATATCCCAAGAGTTCGGTGGGCGAC
>CAYMIC010000037.1:0-4048 GCA_964390615.1 uncultured Candidatus Saccharibacteria bacterium
TTAAACTATATCGCAAACACCAGAGACGCAAGCAAGTTCTTTTTTAACTTCTGTTTCATCTTTTGTTTCATAAGTAATGATCTTAGAGAAATCTAATTCACCTAATCTATTAACCATTTCTTCGTATTGTGTTTTAGTTATCTCTTCATAGGGAGCGAGTTGGTAGACATGATTGGAACGAGGCAGGAATGATAATCCTCCAACTAAGTCCCAGTTTTCGTAAATCCAATTTGAAACTTTTATCCATTCATCATCTCCGACAGATATAGTCACAGAAGGATTGTGTTCAGTGTAGTGTTTCTTTACTATTTTCCAGTGTTCCAGCTGGTCTATGGCGGTAATATCATTTTTACAAATTGCATTCTCCGGTGCCTTTACAGGGAACTCTAAGACGAAGGTAGTAGCATTTTCCATTGTTTGTCCTACTTCTGGATAATAAGGGACCCCTTGGTCTTTTAACATTTTAAATAATGAATCAGTCGCAGAGATTCGCACTCGGCGAATGTAGAAAGGAGAGTGTCTTGGGTGCATACCGGAAGCACAGTCTACTGTTTGAGAAACTGTTCCTGAAGGTTTGACGCAAGTGATACATGTAGAAGCAGGTATACCGAATTTCTTCGCGTATTTTTTATTGGTTTCAATAGAAGCTAATCTCATTTTTTCTAAGATTTTTGGATCACGGACTACAGTTGAATCCCATTGCCCGGTGATAGATACACCGAGCAATCTTTCTTTCTCACAATTCTTTTTCCACTCAGCTGAGAGGTAAGGGAAGTAAGTAAGAGAAGATTGATATGTTCCGATGATTGTCGCTATTCTAACTTTTTTAAGTAAAGTTTCTTCTGTATCTTCTGCTCGAGCAACAACTTCTGAAAGATTACAAAATTGTTTTGATTGAAGAATAATTTCTCCGCAAGGGTTTGTGCCCCATGCTGGATAGTTGCCATCTTTCCATTGGTTTAGTCTTCGTCTTGGTAATGTCTTGGCAAGTCCTCCACGATTAAATATGCCACGTTCACCACTGCCACTTTTTACCAAGGCTACCCATTCATCCAAAAACTCTGTGGTGCTAGGTTTGTTTGTATAAACTGCAGAATTATTTGCTAACATTCTTTGACCTTCATTTAAATAAAATTGTCCTTTCTTAGAATCACGAATGGCTTCATCATCCAAATCAGAGAGGGAAATCATAGCGCTTCGGCGTACTCCACCGGCGACTACGCATTCACCAATTTTACAAATGATGTCATGAGCATCCAAGTTTGTAAGGTGTCGGCCTTGTTTACGTATAATTCTCTCACGAGTAAAGTCTATAAGGGAGCGAAGTGGTTCAGGACCTGAGCTCTTACCTCCCATTGTTTTAAGACGGGAACCTGCAGGGCGGATTTTTGAATAATCAAAAGATACGTCATTGCCGTCAAAGAATGTTTTCAGGGCGAAAGAAAAAGCATCTGCCCAACCTTCTTTACTGTCAGGAATTACATAGTTTTCTAATTTTTTACCTGTTTGTTTCTTGATTTGTGGTAGGGCTTGGATATTTTCACTCTCTACAGACCAACCCACACCTGTACCACACATTGAGATATACATTATTTCAGCAAAGTCCTGGAAGCTACGCGGTGCAATAAATGAGCAATTATAAGCACAGACATTAGTATGTCTGGCTGCAGGGCCTGCAAATTGAAGTAAGCGCATAGAAGGCATAGAGTTTTGAGTCAGTATCATTTCTTTTACTTCATTGTATTCAGCATTGGTGAGTTTAGAACCCAAGTTTTCTCGCATAAAGTCTACATAGCGCTCTATGGTCTCTATCCATGTTTCTCTGCGACCTTCATCGTCTATCCATTTTGCATAAGTTCGATAATATACAAATTCAGCTAGAGAATTTTTGAAATACTTTTTACTTTCTGCTACAAGTTCTTTTAGTCGCTCTGGGATTACACCTTTTTTCTCACGCACTAAAGATCTTTCTTTGCGGTATAAAATATATGCCTTAGCAGTTTGAATAAAGTTACCCGAGATTAATTCGTTTTCAACTAAATCCTGGATTTTTTCGACACTGGGAATAAAATTTTTAATTTTTGAATCTTTTTTTAATATCAATAAAGCATTTAAAACTTCCACCATTACCTTTTCAGCTTGTTTTTCTCCACCCTCGTTGCTGGCAATCATGGCTCGGTAAATTGCTCTAGTTATTCTTTTCTCATCAAAGGGCACAATAGAGCCGTTCCTTTTTACAACTTTTTTTAGAGAGATATATTTCTTTTTCATTTTTTTAAATCCTCTTAGGATTGAATAGATTGATAAGTTGGTTTGTCTCAAACTTTTTATTTAGAATTATGTATTGATATATTATTGGACTTAAGAAAAATGCAAAAGTCATATTGCCAGCTAGGTGACTTAAGGTGAAGGGGATTTGTCCGGTCAAAGCTTCCATAAAGTTTTGACCGAAAAGAATTGGTCCAGCTAAAACTCCAGTAATGATATCGAAAAACAAAGTTCCAATGATCGCGAAGTAAACATAATTTATCCGACTTTCTTTTTTATTTTTGAAAAATGAAAATGCCCAAAGACCTAAAACTCCATAAGTTAGAGCTGTGATGATTGTCCATAGACCAATTTTCATAGTAAATAAATCAAAAAGTACAATACTAAGAAAAGCAAAAAGAAAACCTGATATTGCTCCGTAAGCTTTCGAGAAAGGCATTTGGGTGGCGAGGATTGGTTCTATATTCGGGGGTCGCGATGGAATAAGGCGTATTAGCATGCAAAAAATAAATCCGATAATGTATTTAAACCAATTTTTTTTATATGATTCCATAAAATTGGGGGTTTAAAAAACGCCTGGCAACGACTCAAGCGTGGGACTAATAATCTTATATTTCCATCACCTTTAAACTTCTGTAAATATTATACTCCTGGTTGTTTGTATGCGTAAAGGTGGATAACTTTAAGATACATTTATTGGATTATGTAAATACTTTTCGGCTACATTTATTGGTATTTTATCCGTTTTTGATTATGTAGCGATAAGCGGGTATGGTGAGAGCCATACCAAATGCTAGAGTAAGCACGAGGACGAGGGGGCGATTAGTAAACGAATACATATCGAGCAGGTGCCAAAGACTGCGAAAGATCAAAACTGATGCTAGTAATAGCACCACTTCCGCTATCAACAATCTTTTGTTTTTTATTCCGAATTTCATTAATTTATTATAACAAAATATGTGTGAAATGTTTGTTGGGAGATAGGGACTCGAACCCCAATTAACGGGACCAGAACCCGTTGTCCTACCATTAGACGATCTCCCAAGGTATGTACTTTGATAGATTACCCTAAAAAAGGTAGAATTACAAATATGAAAAAGGTTTTAATTAGCTTACTTATATTAATAATTTTTATATTAGGTTTGGTTTTTTTGCTAGATAAAAATGGTACTGATTTAGAAAATAATGAGCAAGTATTTTGCACTCAAGAAGCTTTAATGTGCCCAGATGGTTCATATGTCGGACGTTCGGGTCCTAAGTGTGAATTTGCGATGTGCCCTCAAATGGAGACTTTTAAAGGAAAACTTTCAGAGCAAGGCGGAGAATTCTTTTTGATCATGAGTGCACCTCTGGGCACCACCGAAGAAGTGAGTTATTCATTGCCGCTACAAATAAAAATTTCAAATGTTCTAGGTACTATAGTTGGTAAAGAAGTTATGGTGAAAGGAAATTTTATCACAGGAAATACCTTGCAAGTGGAGAGCTTGGAAGAAGTAAGTAAAGAGGTAAGTAATACAGTGAAAATAAAAATTGGTGAGACGAAATATGTAAATGGAGTTCGAATCACATTAAATAAAATGGTTTCAGAGAGTCGTTGTGCTGCTGATGTGCAGTGTATTACTGCAGGTTTTGCTTCTTTTGAAGTAGTATTGAAAAGCGATACAGATGAAGAGAAAGTAATACTTGCAAGTGATAAACCAAATCATCCCTTTGATTCTTTTAAGGTTTCAATTGTAGATGTCTCTCCAGTGCCTCTCTCAACATCTCTTTTAGATCCTAA
>CAYMIC010000038.1:0-3782 GCA_964390615.1 uncultured Candidatus Saccharibacteria bacterium
AAAAAAGACATTAAAAAATGGACTGCGGGTAGTTACCGTGCCGATGAAGGACAATCCTACGGTGACAGTTTTGGTGCTTGTAGAAGCGGGTAGTAAATACGAAACCAAGCGAATCAATGGTATTTCACATTTTCTAGAGCATATGTGTTTTAAGGGGACTTTGAAGCGTCCGAAGCCGATCGATATCGCCAAAGAGTTCGACGCTCTAGGTAGTGAGTCCAATGCTTTTACCTCTCAGGAATACACTGGATACTTTGCCAAGAGTGATGCCAAACATTTCAAGCAAATTTTAGATATCGTTTCCGATGTTTATTTAAACTCTACTTTTCCCGAAGCTGAAATAGAAAAAGAAAAGGGAGTAGTGATAGATGAGATAAATATGTATGCGGATATGTTGCCTCGGCATGTGCAAGACTTGATCGGTGAACTTCTCTATGGAGATCAGCCAGCAGGTTGGAAAATTACCGGTGAGAAAAAAAATATTACTGCTATGAGTCGGGCAGATTTTGTGCAATACAAAAAAGAGCACTATGTTCCAAAGGCAACCACGATTGTAGTAGCAGGGCATGTGACCGAGAAAGAAGTACTGAAAGAAATAAATAAAATTTTTGGTAGTATTAAAAATACAAAAAAATTTAGCAAAGTAAAAGTCAAAGAAGATCAATCCAAGCCTAAAGTTTTACTTAAGTTTAAAAAGACTGACCAAGCTCACTTTGTGCTGGCAGTGCGTACTTTTGATATGTTTCATAAATCAAACCCTACTCTCGAAGTATTGGCTGGAGTTTTAGGTTCGGGTATGAGTTCTCGTTTATTCCAACGAGTACGAGAAGAGCTCGGGGTAGGATATTATGTCCGTGCTTACAGCGATTCTGCGACTGATCATGGATTTCTGCAAATTTCTGCCGGAGTAGATGAAAAAAGAATCAAGGAAGTGCTCGAGGCAGTGCTGGAAGAATGCAGGAAACTAAAAACTTATGAAGTCAGTGCTGAAGAATTAAATAAAACTAAAGAGTACTTGATAGGAAATATGAAGTTATCTCTAGAGTCTAGCGACGACATTGCTCTTTTTTACGGTGGACAAGAACTTTTGAAGAAAAAGATAATATCTCCAGAGGAGCGAGCTCTACAGATTCGCAAGGTCAAAGCTAGCGATATCCAAAAATTAGCAAATGAAATTTTTAAGGACGAAAAGTTAAACTTGGCTTTAATCGGTCCATACAAGAGCGATAAAGATTTTGAAAAAGTCCTAAAATTCTAAGATAGTCCTCAAAATAAGGGTTTTGTGATATTATACTCGTATGTCTCAAAACCAAGGCGAAACTGACTTTTCCGTAACCACTGGCACTATGATCCGATTTTTCTTAGTCGCAATTGGTTTTTTCCTAATCTGGTATCTCCGAGATTTGATGTTGGTGATACTTACTTCTATAGTCATCGCTTCTTTTGTCGAAGAGGCTATACCTCTTTTTAAGAAATTACATATCAATCGAGTTTTTGGAGTAGCCATCATCTATATACTTTCAGCACTTGCTTTTGCTGGTATGTTTTATTTCTTTGCACCACTCTTCATCAATGAAGTTTATAATTTCTCAACTCTACTTGCTTCGTATTTCCCCGATTCACCTTTTGTGCATTATTTCCAAAACGAAGCTTTTGCTGGAGCTAAAGACATCATCTCTTCCTTATCAGGGGATGGTTTTTCTATCGCGCATTTAATTGATTCTTCGAAAAATTTCTTAGCTAATATTTCTACCGGATTTTTGCAAACCCTCTCTGTAGCTTTCGGAAGTATTTTTAATGTTATTTTGATAGTTATCATTTCCTTTTACTTGTCAGTGCAAGAAAAGGGAATTGAAAACTTTTTGCGAGTTATCATCCCGCTTGAGTACGAAGACTATGCTGTCGATTTGTGGAATAGATCTCGAAGAAAAATCGCACTTTGGATGAAGGGTCAACTCATGATTGCATTTTTAATTTCAGCTTTGATCTATATTACTCTCACTCTTTTAGGTATTAAATATGCTTTGTTGCTCGCTATTATTGCTGGACTTATGGAATTCGTGCCTTATGGTGTGTTACTCGCTTTAGTTCCTGCAGTTTCTTTTTCTTATATTTCTGGCGGATTTCCGAGTGCACTCTTGGTCACTTTGGTTTATATCGTTATTCACCAACTTGAAGTGTTCTTGTTTCAACCGATTATCATCAATAAAGTCGTAGGCCTATCTCCATTAGTCGTGATTCTGGCTGTCTTGATTGGGTTTGAACTTGGTGGACTTTGGGGTATAGTTTTAGCAATTCCAGTCGCGGTGTTTGTGATGGAGCTTATGAGCGACATGGAAAAACGTAAAGTTTTCTCAAGAACTTCTATCTATGATCAAAAATAATTTTTACATTACCACAACTCTTCCTTATGTGAATGCACCACTGCATATGGGCCACGCACTCGAATTTGTGCGAGCAGACACTATAGCTCGTTATAAAAAACTCGTGGGTTATGATGTATTTTTTAATACTGGTACTGATGAGCATGGTATGAAGATATATGAAGGAGCTACTCTAAAAGGTTTAGAGCCTCAAGAGTTTGTGGACCAGAACTTTATTGTCTTTAAAGAGCAACTTAAAATTTTTGGGCTATCGCCTGATGTGCATTTTATTCGCACGACTGACAAGCATCATGAGGCTGGAGCGCAAGAATTTTGGAGACGAGTGGCGGAGAATGGTTATATTTATAAAAAAAATTATGAGGCCAAGTATTGCGTCGGTTGTGAGTCTGAAAAGACTGACAGTGAGCTAGGGGAGGACGGTACTTGCTTGGTACATCCCGGCAGAGAGCTTGAATTAATCAGTGAAGAAAATTATTTCTTTAAATACTCAGAATTTCAAAAGCCACTTTTAGAGCTTTATGAGAAAAATCCAAACTTCATCGTGCCGGATTTTCGAATGCATGAGATCAAGAATTTTGTAGAGAGTGGATTGCAAGATTTTTCTATCTCTCGTCGGAAAGAAAAAATGCCTTGGGGTATACCTGTCCCAGGGGACTCGGAGCATGTCATGTATGTTTGGTTTGATGCGCTGACGAACTATATCAATACCCTTGGATGGCCGGACACGACGGGAGATTTTGAAAAGTATTGGGTAAATGGAAATCCTACTCAATACTGCGGTAAAGATAACACCCGTTTTCAGGGGGCGATGTGGCAGGCCATGCTCATGGCTTGTGGAGTTCCATTGTCTCATCAGATAGTGGTCAATGGGTTTATCACTGGAGATAAGGGTATTCGTATGTCAAAAAGTTTGGGCAATGGTGTCGATCCGCGAGAAATTGTAGAGGAGTATGGCACTGATGCACTTCGATATTTTTTACTTCGTGAGATTTCTAGCTTTGAAGACTCACCATTTACTAAAGAAAGATTTAAAGAAGCCTATAATTCCGGACTGGCAAATGGTTTGGGAAATTTAGTTTCTCGAGTTTTGACTATGTCTGAGAAATGTGAAGTTTCACATCTTGCATCAGACGTGAAGTACGAAGATGAATATCTTGAGAGTTTTGATATTAAAAAGTACATGGATCAAATTTGGGAAAAAATCCAAACTGCGGACAAAACTATTCAAGAAAAAAAACCGTACAAATTATTTAAGACTGATATGGGAGTCGCGAAAGACATCGTCGCGGATTTATGTACTGACCTATATATCATAGCGAATATGCTTTTGCCTGTTATGCCTGATACAGCCAATAAAATCTTGGAATTACTTAAAGAAAATAAAAAGCCAGAAATCCC
>CAYMIC010000039.1:0-3717 GCA_964390615.1 uncultured Candidatus Saccharibacteria bacterium
TGGTTCTCATCACCAAGACTGGATACAAGAATTTAACCACTGTGCCAAAGGATTTAGGGAGTATAATTTTGAATACAAAATAACATGATAAAGAAATTAAAAGTTGCAGTATTGTTTGGAGGAAAATCAGCAGAGCATGAAGTTTCTATCATGTCAGCGAAAAACGTTATCCGAGCTCTCGATAAAAATAAATATGCCGTTTCTTCTTTTAAGATACCTTACTCCGGAATATTTGATTGGAAAAAACTCAAAAACTTTGATGTCGTATTTCCGGTGCTTCATGGCCCCTATGGTGAAGACGGCTCTATGCAAGGCTTGCTCAAACTCACTGGGGTGCCATTTGTGGGTGCAGGTGTGCTTGGTTCTGCAGTTGGAATGGATAAAGACGTAATGAAAAGACTTTTGAATGAAGCGGGTATAAAGAATGCACAAGCACTTGTAATTCGTACCGGAGAGAAATTGAGTTTTGAAAAAGCTAAAAAAAATTTGGGCGTACCTATGTTCGTAAAGCCGGCAAACCTCGGCTCTTCAGTTGGAGTCAGTAAAGTAAAAAATGAAAAAGAATTTAATACTGCTCTCCGTGAAGCATTTTTGTATGACAATAAAGTAATTGTAGAAAGGGGGATAGTGGGCCGAGAAGTAGAATGCGCTGTACTTGGAAATGAAAACCCAATTGCTTCGGGCATAGGTGAAGTTGTATTAAACGCAGATTTTTATTCTTATGACGCAAAGTATATCGATGAAGACGGAGCGGTGGTAGAAATTCCTGCAAAAAATATTTCTCCAAAGGATGTCAAAAGACTTCGAGAGACTGCAATACATGCATACAAAACTCTCGAATGCGCAGGGCTTGGAAGGGTGGACATGTTTTTCACCAAGAAAGGGGAGATTTATGTAAACGAGATAAATACTATTCCAGGATTTACGAATATCAGCATGTATCCGAAACTTTGGGAACAGTCTGGAATTCCTCAAACCAAGCTTTTTGATATTTTAATTAATCTTGCAATGGATCGTTTTAAAAAAGAACAGAAATTACGAAAGGAAAAATAATGCACAAGTTAACACAAACCGAAAAACAGAAAATGCGGACGTGGGTGGAGATTGATCGCTCTGCTATCCGGAACAATTACGATACTTTTCGTGGGATGCTTAAAAAGCCGACTCGACTGATGAGTGTAGTTAAAAGTAATGCTTACGGACACGGCTTGGTTCCTTTTGCGCAAGAAGTAACGAAGCTCGGAGTAGATTGGCTTGGCGTGGATTCATTTGAAGAAGCATTAGAAATTCGTAAAGCAGGAGTTAAGAAACCAATTATGGTTTTTGGTTATACATCGCCAGCCTATTTTCCAGATGCAATAAAGAAAAATATTTCAGTAACAATTTCGACTTTAAATTCTTTACAAATAATTTCTAAGATGAAAAAAAGTCCTAAAATTCACATCAAGGCTGATACAGGACTTAGAAGACAAGGATTTTTAGAAGAACAAAAGAATGAGGTTTTAAAAATTTTGAAGAAAAATAAAAAAATAAATGTCGAGGGTGTGTATTCGCATTTTGCGGTTGGGGAAGATCCAAAAGGACGGGAGTTTACAGATACACAAGTGAAAGAATTTCTAGCCTGGGTGAATTTTTTAAATGATGCGGGATATAAACCGATTCGTCATATTTGTGCTACGTCTTCGACTATGATGTACCCAGAGTTTCATTTTGATATGGTGCGGGTGGGTATCGGCATGTACGGACTTTGGCCATCACGAGAAACCAAAGAAGCTGTTGGAGAGCTATATGAATTAAAGCCGGTGCTTTCCTGGAAAGCAATTATTAGTGAGATTAAAAAGCTTCCTAAAGGTACAAAGATCGGTTACGATTTAACTGAAGAATTAAAAAGAGATTCGATTGTTGGAATTGTGCCGGTAGGGTATTGGCATGGTTATCCGAGACTATTATCTCGTAAGGGAATTTTAAATGTAAAAGGTAAAGATGCTAAAGTTATGGGTAACGTCTCTATGGATATGATTATGATAGACGTGACTGATGTGAAGAATCTTAAAGTAGGAGATGAAGTTGCGGTAATTGGTGGAGAACATGGTCACTATGCTGAAGCTGATATGATGGCGTCTGATGCAGATACTATAAATTATGAGATAGTGACAAGAATAAATCCTATAATTAAACGTTTTTATCGTATCAACCCACAAGTAAGGAGAATTATTATTTAATAAATTCTACAACCTCATCAAATTCTCGACGGACTTTAGGGCGAGTACTTGCAGGGTCTTCGCCTCTGTAGCCAAGCGCGAGCATTGTGACTGACTTTAAATTCTTGTCGCGTAGTCCAAGTACTTCATCTACTTTCTCGGGGGTAAAGCCCTCCATAGGCCCAGCATCGACTCCTAGGAGTGCTGCAGTCTCAAGCATGATACCTAGGGGGATATAAGTCTGAGCTTTGACCCAAACTTCTAGATCTTCTTGTTTGATATGTTTAGCAAGACCTCCTTCTAGGACTCCCTTCAATCCACCAAGTGTTTCGAGGGATTGATTTTGAATTTTAGCAGTTCGCTCCAATCTTTCTTTTATGAGACTTGCTTCTATGTCTGTGCGGTAGGTAAGTACGACAAGGTGCGAAGCGTCAGTTATCTTTGGCTGATTGTCTCCAACTTCACGAAGCTTTTTTCTCACGTCAGGATTTTCCACTACAATAAATTTCCACATTTCGATGCCACTACTCGAAGGGGAGAGTCGAGCTGATTCTAAGATGGTGTATAAATCTTCATGAGAAACTTTTTTATTGGGATCGAAAATTTTTACAGCATACCGCCAGTGTAATGCATTTATAATTTCTAAATTTTTTTCTTTTGTGATAGTTTTATTTTGCATAAATTTGACTTCTTTTAGTTACGGGTATATATTCATAATATCCTAGGTCGAGATTATTAGCAAGTTTTTTGGTAGAATAAAAAAATGGTTAGGCCAAAATGTGATAAAAAAGTGGACTTTTGTCCCAAATATACTGAATTTAAACCGGATGGATGTCCGAAGGGTAAGAAATTAATTGAGATAGAACCCGAAGAAGCTGAAGCCATGCGTCTCAAGAATATAGAAAATTTAGATCAGATAAAGGCTGCAAAGAAAATGGGAATTTCACAAAGTACTTTTCAAAGAATTTTAGCCTCTGCTTATAAAAAAGTTTCGAGTGCCTTGATAGATGGAAATATTATTAAATTAAAAGAAAAGCATCGCGTCTAAAGGACTTACGCGATGTGATTCGCAAAATCAAATAAAATGCAAAACATAAAAGAATTGGTAGAAGATTTAGCAAAGATGATAAGTGAAGGTAAAATATTAGAAGCTTTTGATAAATACTATGCGGACGATGTAGTCATGCAAGAAAATGAAGACGCACCTCGAGTTGGTAAAGCTGTCAATCTAGAGTATGAAAAAGCATTCGTAAACGGTATTACTGAGATGCATGATGGCAAGACCTTGGGCATAGCAGTCGGAGATAATTATTCTACTATCGAGTCTTTTATGGATGTAACTCATAAAGACTGGGGTAGAATTGCTAGATCTCAGGTGGCTTGCCAGACATGGCGAGATGGTAAGGTGGTCAAAGAGAAGTTTTACTATAATAACGCAAAATAAGCCTCAAAACCCTTTAAATTTGCTTTTTAAAGGGTTTTGTACTAATATCTAGGGATGTCACAAGATAGACTT
>CAYMIC010000040.1:0-3583 GCA_964390615.1 uncultured Candidatus Saccharibacteria bacterium
TAGGACAGAGGCCTTTGAAGCCTTTAATCGTGGTTCGAATCCATGTACCCCAGCTCGTAAAGTTTACTATTGAGTTTTAATCTATAATTAGATATATGCAAAAAGAACAAATCAAGTTACCAGAAAATTGTGTATTAGTTGGAAAAGATGATATTACTTCTGAGGAAATTATTGATGTGCGTCAATCAACTGGCTGGGCGGGTGGCACCGAAGAGAGTTGGAAACTAATAATCAATACAGCATTGGGCGTGGTTGGGGTACGTGATTCTACAACAGACATCTTGCTAGGTGTGGGTTTTCTTGTTGGCAATCAGCGTCATGCCATATTATGTGACTTTAGCGTTCGATCTGAACATCAAGGTAAAGGCATAGGAACAGTTATCCTAAATGAACGCATGAGAATAGCAAATGAGCTTCGAATTCCTTTTCTATACACCAACTTATCTGAGAGTAATCCTTTGAGGGAAAAATATGAAACGTTTGGTTTTGTTCCAAATGGGAATACCTATTTTAGAGAATTAAAGTAAGGCTCCAACATCATCAACATTGTTCGTAAATTACAAAATAAAAAAGAGGACGAGTTACAAAAACCTATATCCCCTTGCGGGCTTTGTCGATAGCTTCGACATCGATTTTTTTCATTGTCATCATCGCATCGAAAGCTCTTTTAGCTTCATCACCTCCTAGAGAAAGTGCTTCGGCCAACGTTCGCGGTGTAATCTGCCATGACAGTCCCCATTTATCTTTACACCATCCGCAATCACTCTCGACTCCACCATTCCCTACGATAGCATTCCAATATTTATCTGTTTCTACTTGATCTTCCGTTGATATTTGAAAAGAAAATGCTTCACTTTGTTTAAATATAGGCCCACCATTGAGCCCCATACAAGGAATTCCGCAAACAGTGAAATCAACAGTCAAAACATCCCCCTTCTTACCACCCGGGAAATCAGAAGGCGCACGAAAAACATTATTTACAGAGCTATCAGGAAAAGTACTCGCATAAAAGTTCGCTGCACCTTCCGCGTCCTTCTCAAACCAAAGACAAATTGTATTTTTACGTATTTTATTCATATTTAATAAATATTAACATATTTTATTCATATTTTACTATTCAAAAAATATAGTGATATAATGAAAGAAAAAGGATATTAAAAAACTTATTTCATGAGAATTATGGATACACAAATTAAAGAAAAGATAATAGCCTTCCTTGGTCTTCAAAAAAGTCGACTCGGGGTTGTAAGTACAGTCAATGAAGACAATAAACCCGAGTCTGCATTTTTATACTTTGCCTTCGATGAAAATCTAAATATTTACTTTGTTACCAAAGACAACAGCCGAAAATTTAAAAACATCAAAAACAACAACAATGTTGCTTTTACATCCGGGACAGAAAATCCTCCCCAAACACTTCAATTAGAAGGGATAGCCACAATACATGATGATCTAAAAGATCAGAAACATCTCTTCCAAGAGTTAGTGGCTCTGGCTTCTGCTAAACATTTCGCTCCGCCGATCAGTCAACAATCAACAGGTGGACTTCAGTTCGTAAAGATATCACCACAGTGGATACGCTTTGGAAACTTTGAAGTACGAAAAAAGGATGACACTTTCCAAGAAGTTAAAATCTCTTAAGAAATAATATGACTTTAAAAAAACTTTCTTTAATTTTAGTTATTTTATTTTGCATCGTTCTTATTTTGTACGTATTAAAGAAAAATCCTGTGGAAAAAAATCCTGTAGTAAATACAGATGAACCCCCAGTTTTTGTGTGGCAATACCAAGAAGCTAAGACGCTAAATGGCGACGGCAATCCAGAAACTGATATTTTTCTGGAAGTAAAATATCCAAATGGTAAAATCCAAACGAAATTAATAGATACCACTCCCGGAAGTTGTAATGACTTGCCCAACCTAGAACCCGACACCTTGCTAAACACTACAAACATCCAATGCTACAGCGCTGGACTCGGCTACCGCTACAAAATAATTAAAGGAGAAAATTCATACCTAGTAGAGCGCCAAACATTTGAAGAAGGCCTACCAGACTACAATCCCCCTTCATATAAATACGAAGTAGTAGATGAATTTTCTTTTTAATTTATATTCTATCTATTGCATTTATCTATAAATATTGTATAAATACATCAAGAACACAGATCCTTGAGAGGTTTTTGAGGTGAATAGAGCAGACTTTTGTAAGTCTTTTCTGTTCACCTTAAAAAATACAAACAAAATGACACTGATAGACTTTATGCCAGTAATTCTGGTAATTGTTTTAGCTTTCACCTGGAATGCTCTAAACCAGATCAATACTAACTTTATATTTAAAAATTTCCTTGTGTTGCATCTAAAGGCAGAAGGATTTCATCCGAATAAGGATTCCCTCCTGACCTACCTGCAAATGGATTTTGAAAAGCTGAAAGATTTATTCTTCGAGAAAGAAAGACTAAAGGCTACAGTTAAAAATCTACGACCCTTTCTAGAAAGAGTAATTCAAGAATATTTTGATTCAATCGAATCAGATAAACATATTCAAGAACTACAGAAAACAGCTCTGGAGATAATCGAAAAGGGTAATATTTACCACCAGGTGGATAAAAATATATCCCCATGTGAAGATTTTAAAAACTTTGCAATTAAATTTCTCAATAGCATAAAGATTCCGAGAGATAAAAAACTCTTAACACTTTATCTAAAAGAAGAATACGATCGCATAGAGTTGTTATATATATTTTCATTCAAACAAGCACCCCCGGATGAAAATGAGAAAATAACCAAAGACATCATTAAAAGATATTGTGCCTCGCCACCCGTGTGAGGCATTTTTTATTGGCCTAAATTTTATCCACAGGTAAGATATAAAATCATTGACTTGAAAAACAAACGGGAGTAATATCCTTTCTAGATTCAATTGTTTCTTTTTTTTGAAATAAGACAGCTGGCACACATATATCATATATATTGAATTGAATTCATCATTTCTTAACTAAACAATTAACTAGTTTTTTATGACTGAATCAAGGAAGGCTTTTGCCTTCTTAATACCTCTCGCTGTGATAGCGACACAAACCAAAGCGTTCACCGCACAAAAAACAAACCATCACAGTTTTAGTGTTGGAAACATTACAGAGGCCCACAGGTCATCAGCGCTTCAAGTAAGCGACTCTTGGGCAAAAGAGCCGGAACGGCAAATGTTTCCAAGCATAACGTCAAGTGACGGTTTGCGAAAAGTAGTGTGTGAACCAAGACCACATGTACTGGTAGTACATATCATCCCAGAGGTGGTCTACATCGGAGATATCTCCACACTCGTGCATTGCACATGATCGGCAACGATCACCCCCATTATCGGCTCTCAAAAGGAGCCGTTTTTTTTATTTCTACTTATTTAATAACCCATTTAGACTTTACTCCGTCGTTCGCGAACGACGGGGGTTGACTTTTACCACAAAGTATGCTATACTATATAGGTAAGCTGAACTTTCCCAAATAGTGAAGAAATACAAGATTTTCCACTTCCCTACCCCTGGAGACTCTTGCATTTTTTCACTCATTAAATTCATCTACAAAATGAA
>CAYMIC010000041.1:0-3403 GCA_964390615.1 uncultured Candidatus Saccharibacteria bacterium
TTCTTGAACACTTTCGCCCTTACCTACCTACCCTTACATTATATTACAAGGGTTTTTTAGCGCAACCCCGTAAAGTCAGAGTGCGACCACGGGGCTAGGGGCTTAAAAAGGGTCAAATTGACATCCGAATTGTTCGGGAAACAGTATTTTTAGTACTTTGTTTCCCAAAATAAGAGTTATATAATTAAAAAGCAGTCGGAATTATAAGAATAAGCGAAATAAAATTTATGAGCATGGAACAAGGCATGGAACCAAAGGCAGAAGGATGGGTAGATCATTCAAAAGAGCATCCAGACGGTACTGTTTCAATGGAAGATAAAGATGACGAGTGGGATAGTAATTAAACAAGAACAAAAAAACTCCCGATTAAGGGAGTTTTTTTGTTTGGTATTTATCTTGCAAACTCGATAATTCGAGTCTCTCGTATCATGGTGACTTTGATTTCACCAGGATATTTAAGTTCCTGTTCTATTTTCAGAGCAATATCTCGAGCTAAAAGCTTAGCTTCGACATCAGTAACTTTTTCTGGAGTCACAAATATGCGAATTTCGCGACCAGCAGATAGAGCATAAGATTTTTCAACTCCAGAGAATCCGTTTACAAGGGCTTCTAGTTCTTGCAGTCTCTTCAAATAGTTCTCTACAGAGTCACGTCGGGCTCCTGGGCGTCCGCCAGAGATAGCATCCGCAGTCTGGACGATGATAGATTCTACAGTTTCGTATGGATAGTCTTCGTGGTGACTCTTCATCGCAGTGATGATACGTTCATCAGCTCCGAATTTTTGAAGTATTCGCATACCGATTTCAACGTGTGTTCCTTGGACTTCATGGTCGAGCGCCTTACCGATGTCATGCACGAGTGCTCCAGCTTTAGCGATAGCCACATCTGCACCGAGCTCTTCAGCGATCATGCCAGCGATGTGGGCCATCTCTACAGAGTGTTGTAGAACATTTTGTCCGTAACTAGTTCGGAAGTATAGGCGACCGAGAATCGCAACGATTCGTGGATCAAAGTTCAAGATTCCACACTCGTATACTGCTTGTTCACCCTTTTCCTTAATAATTTTATTTATCTTTTCTTTCGCATCTTCCACTAACTCTTCGATTTTTGCCGGTTGAATTCTTCCGTCTAGAATCAAATTTTCAAGTGCCATTCTTGCGACCTGTCTTCGAACTGGGTCGAAAGAGGAGATGACAAGAGATCCTGGAGTATCGTCGACGATGAGTTCGACACCAGCTGCTCGCTCAAAGGCTCGGATGTTTCGGCCTTCTTTACCTATGATTTTACCTTTGATTTCATTGTTAGGTATTGCTACAGTCGTGATCATGAACTCAGAAGCAGTAGAAGCTGCTAACCGCTGGATGGAAGTCGCCAAGATGTCTTTGGCTCGGCGTTCGAGCTTTTCTTCGTTGGCAGTTTCCATCTTCATCATGCGAACCAAGATATCTTCTTCGTATTTCTTTTCGATATCTTTGAGCAACTCTTCTTTAGCATCCTCTTGTGAGAGTTTAGCTACTCGCTCTAGTTCTGCTCTTTTTTCGGCTTCGATTCCAGAAACTTTTTCTTGAATTTTTTTAATTTCTTCAACCTTAACTTTGATATTTTCTACTTCTTTGTCGATCTCACTCTGACGAGCGTCTAGAGTCTCGTCTTTTTTCTCGAGTCTCTTTTCTTTATCTTTTAGTTCTTCGTAACGTTTCTTTTCTTCTTCTTCTAGCTTAGCTAACTTTTCTTCGCTTTTCGCTTTGGCTTCATCAGTGATCTTCTGAGCTTCTTCTTTAGCCCCGAGCATCAGTTGCTTGATGTCGATCTCGATAGATCGCTTTTTACCAAGCGCGATGATGAGTCGGAGATAGTATCCGATAGCCAAGCCGATAGCGAGTGCGAACACTCCGGTGATTATTGCTATTAAACTCATAAGTCTTATCTCGACTTACAAAAACAAGCCACTATACTTCTATGGTAGAGTTCTCCTTAACAAATATATGATTATTTTTCACTTTTGTGACAGAGTTGGAAGGCATGAGTGGGGAATTTCTATAAATCGATTGAAATAAATTTTTAAAATCGTACGCCTTCAATATACCAAAAAGCCCGGGGGTTGTCCAACCGAACTTTTTGGTATTAGATGTTCTGAGTTTTTAGACTTTGGTCATTCCGGTCTTGGAGCGGGTGACTATCTCATCGATGACACCGTATTTCTTGGCTTCTTCGGCGTCCATGAAAAAGTCTCGTTCGACGTCCTTTTCTATCTGAGCTATTGATTTGCCACTATTCTTGGCGAGGATTTTGTTTAAATTGTCTCTGGTTTTTAAGATATGTTTAGCGGTGATAGCTATGTCAGATGCTTGACCTTCGACACCACCTAGAGGTTGGTGGATCATAACTTCAGCATTTGGCAGGATAAATCTCTTACCTTTTTTACCAGCAGATAGGACGATGGCTGCACCGGAGGCTGCCATACCTACGCAAAAAGTAGAAACATCGGGACGGATATGATTCATAGTGTCGACTATTGCCAAGGTTGCTGTGACGGCGCCACCAGGGGAGTTGATATAAAGAGAAATGTCTTTCTTTGGGTCTTCACTTTCTAAAAATAGTAGTTGGGCGATGATTATATTTGCAGTGTGGTCATCTATGGTGCCAGCAAGAAATATTATCCGTTCTCGAAGTAGTCGAGAGTAGATATCATAAGCTCGCTCACCAAACTGACTTTTTTCTATAACGGTTGGGATTAACATACTATCATAATAGTCTTTTTAAAGATTTTTTCAACCCCGTCCGTTTTTAAGGATTAGTATTAAATAAAAAATGCCCCGAAGTCGGGGCGATTCTTAAAATACGAAGGTGTTGTTGTGCATGTTGTAGAGTCTTATCCCTCTTCGAGTTTCGGGGAAGATGGCATTTGGGTTGATGCTCCGAATTACATCTTCATTTGGGTAATGAGATGCAACAACCACAAGATTGAATTTGGACATGAAAATATCAGATACCAAGTCTTCTTGTGAGATTACATCCTTTAGAGGATTTGGAATCCTTATATTGGATTGCAAAAGATCAACCAAATTATCCCGCAAGTCCTCGGCAACTGCACCACATAAATTATTGGTAAAAAAGATGATTCTCGGGTTTTTGCTCATATCCCAGTCATCATCCATCATGCTTGAGATAAAAGTTCTTATCTCACTCATGGTTTCATCGAACAGGTTTTTATTATCCTGTCTTGAGTCGGCAATAAGTAGGTATTTGTGTGCCATAATTCCGTGTTTTTCGTTATTAAATTTAAGGAGAAGGTTCTAAAGTCTAATTCTAGACCTTTTTATGTGAGAAATCAATTAGCTTGCGGACTCTAAGAATTTAAAGATTTTTTCGTTGACGAGAACATTTTCCACATGAGCTCGCG
>CAYMIC010000042.1:0-3395 GCA_964390615.1 uncultured Candidatus Saccharibacteria bacterium
CATTAAACTTTGCGATGCCGTATTCTTCAATAGCTTTTTTAGAATTGAGTCCTAAGGCTTTTTCTACTTGAAGCTCTACGGGTAGGCCGTGCGTGTCCCATCCTCCTTTTCGGCGGACATGGTAACCCCGCATGGTTTTGTATCTAGGAATTGCATCTTTAAAAGCTCGAGCTTCCAAATGGTGAATGCCAGGTTTACCATTTGCAGTCGGAGGACCTTCGTAAAAAACAAACTCCTTGCCACCCTTCCTGTCTTCTACCGACTTATTGAAAATATTATTCACACGCCAAAATTCTAGAATTTTTTCCTCGCGCAATGCATGTTCTGATTTTTTGTTTTCTTGTTCCATAAATAAAAATAGCCCTTGAACTATGAATAATCTTCATAACTCAAGGGCGATTTCTTTTGAAACCACGGTACCACCTTGTTTCATCTCGCCAAAGCTTTAGCATAGGCGGATCTCATTTTATAGGGGTCTATTTTATCTCGCCAAAGCTTTAGCATAGGCGGACATTTCTTCCCAGTGCTCCGAGGTGATTACCTCTTCATCGCTCTTATATCATAACAAAATATAGAATTTTGTAAATTACATCTTATCTGGAGTTTCGATACCTAAAAGATAAAGACCATTTTTCATGGTTATTTGAAAAGCGCGAGTGAGGGCTATGTTATAAGCCATATTTTTATTTTCAGGATCAATAATTTTTACTTTGGCATACCAAGAATTAAAAGCCTGAGCAAGATCTAGCAAATATCCGACGACATGATGTGGTTCCCAGAGTGAAATAGAATTTTGAACTACTTCTTCAAAGCGAACTAAATATTTTTCAACTTCAGTCACGCTCTCCCCGGGATCAAAGTCTTGCATCTCGACATGGGCTTTTTCCAAGACTGAACCCGCACGGAATGTAGAGTATTGTAAATACGGACCAGAATCCCCTTCAAAAGAAAGTGATGTATCAGGATCGAAATTAATATTTTTCCCTGCCATAGAACGCAGTATTGTAAACTTGAGCGCGGAGATAGCTACCATGTCACGAATTTCCAAAGAAAGTTCGGGAGATTTTTCTTTTACTTCATCTGAAATTGCTTCGATAAGTGTCGCAGCGATAGGTACACCACCGAGACGTGAAGACATCTTTTGACCCTTGAAACTCATCCTGCCGTGAGTGCGGTGAATTGTTTTTTCTTTCCAAATAGAATTTATTTTCCCAGCTGCGGTCACTACCACTTTAAAATATTCTGATTGTTCATGATCAGTTATAAAAATAGAAAGGTCAGGATTATAACGAGAAAATTTGAGCGACAATAGGCCTACGTCTTTGGCTTCGTATGTAGGATAGCCTTCTTTATTTATAAAAACTCTAGTGTGCAGTCCATCTTGCTCCCCTTTGTAGACTATTGCTCCGTCAGACTTTTCAAAAATATTCCCTGTATTTTCTCGAACCAACTTCTCACCTTCTTTGCCAGCTTCAGACTCGTAAATAAAATCATCAAAATTTGAGCCTAGGTGTTTGGTAATATTTTTAAAATAAGAAAGGTTAATTTCTTTACCTATTTGGTAAGCATCATATTCAGGGCTAGGAATATGCTCATAAATTATTTTTGTAATTTCTCGCATTCTCGGCTCTAACTCTGGATTTTCTTCCATAGCTTTAGTACCTTTTACATAACACTCCCCAAGGTAATTTAATTTTTCTTGTTCGGTTTTAAATTCATTTAATTTTTCTACACCATCCTCCATAAAAGCCCAGACAGCTTTCCCGATACCGAGCGATACATCCGAAGGATAAGAAATAGTCGAAACATCAGCACCAGAGAAATGAGCCAACCTATTGATAGATTCACCGATAGTATTGTTCATCACATGCCCGATATGAAAAGGTTTGAAAAGGTTTGGACTGGAATGTTCTACCAAAATCTTTTTACCTTTATGTATTTCACTTTTCCCGTATTCGGCGCCTAAGTCCAAAATACGTTTAAGTTCAGCGTGAAAAAAACTAGGTGCAAGATAAAAATTTATAAAACCATTCACAGCTTCTACGTTGGAGATATAACCCCTCCCTGCCTCCCCTTGCATCAAGAGGAGGAGTTCAGCAACAATTTTCTCAGCTAATTCTTTAGGATTTGATTTTGTAGTTTTTGCTAAAGCCATCGCTACATTTGAAGAATAGTCCCCCATCAACAAATCTCCTGGGTGTTCAAGTGAAATTTGCTCAGCCTGAATTCCGAGATTTTTTAGTGCATCTTTTATTAATTCTTTGAGTTTGTTTTGGATCATTTATGCCCAGTGCTTCCTTCCCGTCCAACGCCTCGAACCGTGTCAGTTAGCTCTGATACTTCTACGATATCACAATCTTCAAATTTTTGTATAATCATCTGGGCAACCTTTTGACCCTTTTCCATTATCACTTCTTTAGTGCCTGTATTTAAAAGATTTATGATTATTTCACCTCTATACCCGGCATCTATAACTCCACCCATACTCTTTAGACCCATATTAAAAGAAACGCTCGATTTATCCCACAGCAATCCGACACAACCTTCTGGAATTTCAATCGCTACTCCCGTATGCACTCGCACTTGTTCTCCAGGTGGAAATACAACTACATCTACAGTGTAGAAATCTATCCCTGCATCCCCTGGATGTCCCTTTGTCGGCAACTTCGCTTCAGAATTTAGTTTTTTAACCTTGAATTGCATTACTTTAAAACTTTTTTAACTTTTTCATAAACTTCTTCGTGGATATCTTCCCGAGTTCGAATTTCTTTTTTACCCATGCAATCTATTTTTATAAAGTTTGGAATTGTTTCAGAAAGCCAGAGTGCACTTTCTCTGGAGTTTTTTTGATACTCCCGAGAAACCTCATGTACATCCTTTTTATTTCCAGCATATGCACGTACAGCTTTCTTGTTTCTTTCTTTTATCAACTTTTGACTTATTTCAAGTGGTAAAGACAGATATATAGTAATATGTGCTCGTGGAATTTTAAAAACTCCATACTCCATTTCATCCAACCATTTAATAAAAGTTTCACGTTTTTTTACATTCTTTATCATGCCCCCTTGATGAATTTGAGCAGCAGAAACATATCGATCGAGAACAACTGTGTAGCCTTTATCCATCCAGTTTTTTATTTGCTTTGATGACTCCCACCTGTCTGCTGCATAAAGAACTGAAACTATCTTCGGGTGGACATTAATAAAATTATAGTACTGTTCGGTTAAACAATGCCCAATAAATCCACCAAAAAAGTTATCGTATTTCGGAAAATGAATTGTCTTAACTTTAAAACCGTCTAATTTCAACTTCCCGATAAGAAGATTAATTTGTGTAGTTTTACCACTACCATCCGTACCATCTATTACTATTAGTTTTCCTTTTCTTTTTGCCAT
>CAYMIC010000043.1:0-3130 GCA_964390615.1 uncultured Candidatus Saccharibacteria bacterium
GGAGGTTAGGTGGGGTGAATCTATTCTTCAATCAACCCGAGTTTGATTAGTCGGGCGCGGATGCCTCCTACTTGTCGGCCTGTGGCCTCCGCTATTTCTTTTATTTTTTTACCACTTTTGAATTGTGCTATTAGTTCACCTTCTTCTTCGGTAGTCCACTTTTTGTATGCATTCTTGTGAGTAGTGCGGATTTGTTCTAATTTACCGGGAGCATCAGGTGAGGCGGGTTTTAATATTGTATTCCCCTCTTTCCATTTTCCACCCAAGGCAACGACAAAATTCTTGTGCATTTTTTTGATTTCATCAGGCGGAAGATTTCCAAAAAGTTTTTCTGCTTGGTCGGAACTTTTTCGAAACACTTCATCTTGTTTTAAAATATCTGGATGCACTTTCAATGCTTGCTCATTTAGTCCAAGTAGATACAATCCTTTTAAATTACGCACGCGCGAAAGCGCTACATAACCCTGACCGTATTCAAACACTTGCGAGAGATCCATGACCGCAGCATCCATACTCATGCCCTGACTCTTGTGCACGGTGATGGCCCAGGCCAGACGAAGTGGCATTTGAGTGATCTTGGCCTTGATCTTGCCACCCTCTTCGACAACCCAATCCATGGGCGAGATTTCGATGCTCCGACCATTTTTTAATTTTATAATTGGGTTGCCTGTAAACTCATCAAACTCAACAACGATGCCAAGAGTTCCATTTACAAAATGCTCTTTCGGATTATTTTTAGTACACATGACAGTAGCACCTTTTTTCAAAACTAAAACTTTTGGCGACAAGCATCCTTTTTCTAGTGCAGCGACGAGCGAAGCCGTACCCGTGGACTGCATCTCATACTGCCTCACCTCTTCTTCGATCTGTGCGAGCTCATTGTCATTAACCCTATCTACATCAAAATTATGCGAAAAAAGTTTGGTAGTATTCTCTGGAAAATCATCGTACTCTATGTGTCGAGACTTCAAATGCGAATGGTGGGTCTTTTTGACCTGGCCTCGACGAATAGCCAAGAGAAGCTCTAAGAAATCTGGATCATCTTGGCGGTGTTGTTCACTGATATAGCAGACTATGGGGTTCGCCCGTTTCCAAGCATCAGACTCGTAAGCAAATCTTTTTGGTTCGTCCTCTAAGAGAGTTTGGTGACGACTGACCTCTTTGGTTTTTTCAATCGGCGGCAGTTGAAAGAAGTCCCCGACAAAAACAACCTGGATGCCACCAAAAGGGTCACTGGATTGTTTTATTTCTCGACAAACTGCATCTACCATAGAGAGTGTGTCCGCATGAAGCATGGAAACTTCATCGATAATCAAAACTTTGGTTTTACTGATCCGACGATTGAGGTACTCACTCGAAGCGATTTTATCTAGTTCATATTTATCTAAAAAACTTTTTATGCCGATACCGCTCCATGAGTGAATAGTCATACCTCCGATATGCGTCGCAGCAATACCGGTCGAAGCAGTGACCGCCGGCTCGATATCTTGAGAGCGGAGATAAGAAATAAATTTGTTGATAGTAAAAGTTTTTCCAGCACCAGGCTCACCAGTAAGAAAAACATTCGCACCAGTTTTTAAAATATCTAGCGCTTCCTTTTGGGTCATGTAGATATTATACACTACTGAATTTTTACCTCCCTTGCGAAGGGGAGGTTAGGTGGGGTGAGTTTAAATTCTTCACCCCCTCAGGCGCTAAAGCGCCAGCTCCCCCTTCGCAGGTGGAGCAAGAAATTCCTAGATAAAAATAGTAACTAGCAAAATTATGATCAGCAATATGCAAATAGCCATAGCTATCATGTATGGGAGTTTCCATTCCTCTCCGTGTTCAGTCAAAAAATTCTTGAGGCGTTTATAACCGTCTTGAATCATCAATGCTGGCAAGACGAACATTAAAAATATAACTGTTTGAAACATACTTATATTATACCATATTCATAACAAAAACACAAGTCTAAATTAGGCAGCAAAAAACCACCCCGAAGGGTGGTTTTTTATAGAGTTTTTATTTTACACTCACTGTCGCCGAAACTTTCCCATTACAAGAGATTGGGTATTCCCCGACTGCATCGAACCTAGAGCTCAGCATGTAATGCAGAGAATCCAAGTCTTCAGTGCGATCCAAAACTTTTAATTCTAAATTCTTAGCAGTGGAATTGTTTGCTACCAATATCCTGGTGCCCGATGCTACTTCTAGAACTTTCGGTGTAGCCATGCAATTCTCATCAAACAAAACACTCTTATCTTTATACTCTACTAAAGCAGTATCGTAACTAGATGGAATATTATTTGCAGAGATATTAGAAGTTAGAGCTATTTCGTTTTCACTGGCACTAGCTACAGGGCAAGGTTCACCTGTTTCTTTGTTGAATTCTTCACCGACTTGGCAAGGCTCTGCGTTTTCAGGAAAACAAGGCTCGCCGCTAGTCTGACTGAAAAGATCTCCTGGCAGACATCCTTCGACTTTAGATACTGGGCTTTCTGCTTTTTTACTTGTAAGTAAAATCACCCCAAGTATAACCACAATTAAAACTATAGAACCTATAATTCTATTCTTTTTTTCTTGAGCACTAACACTAGAATTCTTAATAATTTCTGACTTCCCCGGACCCGCTTGATTTGCTTGATTGTTGTTCATCCTATCGTAAATTTTAAAACTGTTAATTTGGTCGACTTATATACCTTCATTCTACACAAATTACAATATTTATCAAAACAAAATCATTTTAACTAATTTTATCATAGGAAATCTTACAAAACCAAAATACTCGGCATTTACTGTTTTGACAATTGAATCAAGTTTAAAAACCTGTTCATCATGAATAGGAAAAGAAACTTCGTTTTTAGACTGGAGAGTCTTATAGGCTTCTACTAAGACTTCGGACGTTGGATGGAGTAATTTCTTTTTCTCCTCTGTCATATTTTCGTAAAGATTCTATTTCTTTAGACCTCCGACTATAGGCGGAATCGATAAATAAACCCATGTCTGCTTTTTGAGAAATGGTATTCTTGTTCATATTTTTATCTTTTTTAGTCCAACCAAATATTTTCATACTGTAATTATAACAAATTTTAAGCCAAAAAACAACTGTCACTGTCGGAAAATAAAAAAGGCAAACAAAAAACCACCC
>CAYMIC010000044.1:0-3117 GCA_964390615.1 uncultured Candidatus Saccharibacteria bacterium
AAAATCATGGCCATAAATAACACAAGGGTCTTCAAAAAGTGTTTTGTTATCACGATGGTATTATAACACAATCTAAAAACCACCCAGGTTTAAATTATTAAGTGCCTGTAAAACTGCAATAGATAAGAAAAGCATTACCATAAGCAGTAACACTAGAACATGTGCAACATAGAGCTTTCGTTTATTAAAACTAAAAGTTCTATTAAGAAACTTTGGAATTTTAAAACTAACAATTGGTACTAAAATAAATATATATACAAAAAACAAAGTCTCCCAATCTTGATTACTGCCTTCAAACCAGCGTTCGGGCATTATCAACCAAGTCCCATAAAATACCAACCAAAAAAATGCATATAAAACAACAATAAATAAAAATCTACCAAACTTAGTTTCTGTGTGAAAAAAACTTTGTAGCTTTTGAATCATAATTATATTTTATAACTTTTACTTTAAACTATCCAGTAAACTATTAATAGTAACGAGTAAGACATCTTTCTCTATTTGTGAGAACTTTTTAAACTTACCTTTATTATCTTTAACCTTATCTATTATCTTTTCAATTTTATCCATAAACTTCTGATCCTTTTTCTTTTTTAGTTTTTTCTCAAGTTTATCTATCTTCTCAAGTAGTGCTTTTTCTACTTTTGGTTTCAAATCCAAACTTTTAATAAAACTTTTCAATACATCTAGGTAATACAGTGGTCCAGCTGGAGGAGTAGGTTCTACGATTTCATCAAATACTCCATCACCATTGTTATCCATCTTCAATTCATACTCCTCTCTTGGATAGTCTTCACCTAGCATGATTTCCCCTTCGGCTTCCGTGGTCTCTAACGGAATCAGTTTCCATTCATCTGTAGCAATTACTTCATCATTAGAATTCTGACTCTTTACCACCAAATCATATCCTCCAGTATTAGTGGCTTTAGTCACAATTCTGTAGTTCTCGCCGTCAGGTAAGAATGCAAATTTCTCTCCACCAATCACATCGTATTCAACTCCCGGAATTTGATTCTCCACATCTCCATTTTCTTTAGGACCAGTGTGATTTCCCTCTTCATCGTAAATATGCAACTCTACCGGACTATGCACAGATACATTTTTGCCAGATATATTGCAGTTTGCATCACTACTTAAAATATTTTCATGTGGAGCAACTTCTTCACCTTTCAAAATAGCTACGACTGCTTCTTTGACACCATCAGCTGATGGTAAAGTGCCGTGAGAAATTCCTTTTACAAAATATTTATCTCCACTATCCACCGCCCCTGCAGATATCTCGGGAACAGTACTGTCTCCGTTTACATACTTCAAATCAAAATCATCTGCCATTTGAAAAGTGGAACCTACCCACGAGAGATTTCGTTTAAAAGTTATCTCACCCACAGTCTTGCCACCACATCCAATAAAGTTAGAAACTTCGACTCCTGAAAGATCTAGATTGTCTATCTCGTCATGTAAATTTTCTGCAAAAGGAAACATCAACGGATTCCTTCCATCGACTAACATCTTACTTTTAGTATGTGTATAATTTAAAGTTACAGGATTATTTTCATTTTCCTGATTGATAACATATCCACCTGCGTCACTGATATATTTCTGACTCGGTAGTAGCTCATAAACTGCTGGCATGTTTTGAGTAATAATTTTCATTCTTTGCTCATTTAATCCAAATATTAATTTTTTGAATCCCATATCATCTCCATACATCAAAGCCTTATAAGCTTTTGGTGCACCTATATGTGGAGTTCCTAAAAATATTAACTGGTCTACTTTTCCTTCTCCTTCTTGAGAGATATATGTTTTTGCCAAAACACCTCCCATAGAGTGCGCCACTATATCTACTTTTTCAGCACCTGACTTTTCCAAAACATCTTCAATCTTGTCTGCCAGCAAAAGTGCATTGTATGCATTACTCACCCGCCAATCGTATGGAAAAACAAACAAGTCTTTACCTTCAACATAACCTTCATTCTTAAAATCTTCAATTAACTTACTGAAAATTTCCTGCCCTCCAGCATTTCGAATCAGATCTCCTGCAATGATAGGAAAATCTACACGCTCTGACCCATCTAGATTCATAGACAAATCATTTAAAAATTCATCTGACAACGAAGTCAACAATCCATCCAAATTAGGCCATATCTCCCCGTGATTTCCATAATCCTTAAATAGATACGATCCCGTGATTCCAGGAATTATTATCACTGGATCACGAGTCGCCACCACCCCTCCAAACTTTGCACTCACATGTATAGTGTTTCCACCACTATCTGCAAAAGCAGTCTTTGGGTTTAGAAAATTTCTAACTTGCGGAGGTACTTCGTTAGGAGATAAATATAAGTTACACTCAAAAGTTTCACCCTTCATGGATGCAGGTAGTGGAACACCGTGTAAATTTTCATCATAGTCAGAAGGACACTCTCCTTCAAAACATGGAGCATCTATCGAAAGCTGCCAAGTATCTATCTCATCTATCGGCTTGTTGAGTTCTCCGTAAGCGTTGAAATTTTGATTATTCTTTTCAAAACCAGTTTCTGTGGGTTCTCCATCGGTCGAAGAAAGCGATAAATACGGGCAAAGGTTTGGTACTTCGTCTATACAATCTCCTGTCTCTTCATCTTCGAGATTGCAGAGTGTGATTGGGTGGATAGAATACGTAGCTTGACCTTCAGTATAGGGCGTATAATTTTCGTCAAAAGAAACATTGAAAGTAGAGACAGAATTCTCCTCCGAAGATAACTCTACTTCAATACTCTGTGTGTCGAACAAAAAATTCGCATAATAACTCTGAATAAAAGCACTGCCACCAAATAATAAAAACACCGGCAGGAGAAAAAATAAATATTTAAAAATCTTTTTCATTAAAAAATAGGATTTTTAAAATCTCGATATTTAAATTTTATTCCTGAAAAATAAGCAAATCAAGACCTCCTGTGGAAAACTTTTTCCTCAGGTCCTTTTTATTCACCCCCTCAGTCGCTAAAGCGCCAGCTCCCCCTTCGCAGGTGGAGCACATACCAATCACGCGTATTTTGTATTTTTTTCCTCCCCTGCGAAGGGGAGGTTAGGTGGGGTGAATCTATTCTTCAATCAACCCGAGTTTGATTAGTCGGG
>CAYMIC010000045.1:0-2893 GCA_964390615.1 uncultured Candidatus Saccharibacteria bacterium
AAGTTGATGACATGAGTCACGTCGGGGATATCTAGTCCACGAGCAGCGACATCAGTCGCAATCAAGATATTTATTTTATCTTGCTTGAAAGAGTCTAAGATTCGAATTCGTTCTCGACTTCTTTTATCGCCATGAATTCCACCTACTTTAAACCCAGCATGAGAAAGCTCTTTAGCTAGAGTATCCACACTGTGTTTCATCTCTCGAAAGATTAGCACCTTGTCAGAACCGTCTTTCTTTAAAACTTCATGAAGTTTGGCAAGCTGTTCATCCTTGCCTTTGTAACGAACTACATTTTGATCGATAGACTTTGCAGTCTCGCCAGAAACTACAGAGATGAAAACTGGATCTTTCAAATATTCACTAGTAAGTTTTTTAATTTCAGGAGAAAGAGTTGCTGAGAAGAAAAGAGTTTGTCGCTCTTTGTGAGTTCTGCCGATGATATAGAGCATATCATCTCGGAATCCCATATCGAGCATGCGGTCCGCCTCATCTAGCACCACTGAGTGGCATGTAGAAAGATCGATGACACCTTGATTGATAAGATCTCGCAATCGTCCTGGAGTACCGATGATAAAAGAAACTCCCATTTTTATTTCTCGAATTTGTTTACCGATTGGTAGCCCCCCAACGCAACATGCGGAGAACATTCCAAAACCAAAAGCTAATTTTTTAAATTCTTCATCGATTTGAATAGCAAGCTCACGAGTCGGTGCCATGATGAGTACTGTCTCTCTCTTACTCATTCCCTTGGTCTTGGCAATTTTTTCAATCAAAGGAAGAAGAAAGGCTGCAGTTTTTCCGGTACCAGTGTTGGCCATACCAAAAACGTCCTTGCCTTCGAGCATCGCCATAATGGATTGATCTTGAATTGGGCGCGGATTGATATATCCTGCTTTGGCAATATTTTTATGAAGCTGAGGATTGAAAGGAAAATCAATAAAAGTATGTTTTGGTACATACGGACGTTCCTCGACAACTTCCCCTTTGCGGATAAATTTAGAAACATCGATTCTATCCCCGCGCCCCCGCTTCGAAGATCCCCCGCCACTGCGAGATTTAAATCCACCCTTGAAAGGAGGTCGAGATCCTGATCTTTTAAAATTTCCACCACCAAAACTAGGTTTTGATGCATGGCTTGGTTTACTTCCCGCAAAACGAGAAGTAGGGCGTGAACTACTAGAAGTAGGACGCGCGAAACTGCGTGCTTTTATCATATATTTTTTGTGTCATGGATATCAATCACGCGACACAAAAGTCATAGATGATTTCCACAAAGTTTCAGTCTCGTTAAATAATAGGTGAGAATGATGTTCAAAGAGTAGCATTATTCCTTTACTTTGTCAATTTTGGGAAACTTACTAATAAAAGTTATACTGAGTATATGCAAGGAAAACATGTCGATGAATCATATCTAGAACTCTTAGAACACATAATTAAAAATGGGACAGAGAAAACTGATCGTACTGGCACTGGCACTAAAAGCATCTTTGGTTATCAAATGCGATTTAACTTACAAGATGGCTTCCCTCTCCTAACTACTAAAAAAGTTCCTATCAAATCTATAATTCACGAACTCTTGTGGTTTATGAGAGGTGATACAAATTTAAAATATTTGGCAGACAACAATGTGCACATCTGGGATGAATGGCCGTACAAAGCATACTTAACAAGAAACAATATAGAAGTTCCTAAAACTGGAAGTGACCAATGGAATTCCGGAATAAAAGAATTTATTGAAAAAATAAAAACAGATGAGAATTTTGCAAAAGATTATGGAAATTTGGGACCTATCTATGGTTACCAATGGCGCAACTGGCCAACTCCAAACGGACAGCATATTGACCAACTAAAAAATACCATAGAACAAATAAAGAAAACTCCGGACTCTAGAAGATTAATTGTTTCTGCTTGGAATGTTGCTGATATAGATGAAATGGCTAAAGCTGGGCTTCCGCCTTGTCACTGCTTATTTCAATTCTATGTAGCCGACGGCAAGCTTTCTTGTCAGCTCTACCAGAGGAGTTGTGACACGTTTCTAGGCGTACCATTCAACATAGCTTCATATGCATTACTCACTATGATTATTGCTCAGATCTGCAATTTAGAAGTCGGGGAATTTATATGGACTGGAGGAGATACACACTTATACCTAAATCACTTAGAGCAAGTAAATTTACAACTGTCCCGAAAAAGTGATATCCGTCCAATGCCTAAAATTAAAATTAATCCAAATAAAAAGGCTTTGGAAGATTTCACCGTAGAAGACTTCGAATTAATCGATTACAATCCACACGAAAGTATCAAGGCACCTATTGCAGTATAAATTTATGATATCAATCATCGCAGCTATTGGAAAAAATAATGAACTCGGAAAGAAGAATCAACTTCTTTGGTCTCTACCCGCAGACATGAAACATTTCAAAGAAACAACTTCGGGGCATACTGTAATCATGGGCCAAAAGACATATGAATCCATAGGACACCCACTTCCCAATCGAAGGAATATTGTATTAACAAAAGATATAAAATTTAAAGCTGAAGGAGTTGAAATCTCAAATTCACTTGAAGACACATTAAATTCTTTAAAAGATTCCAAAGAAGAAGTATTCGTAATTGGTGGGGGTCAAATATATAAACAAAGTTTTGATTTTGCCGACAAACTATACATCACTCATGTAGATATGACGGACAAGGACGCTGATACTTTTTTCCCAGAAATCATCCCAATAGTCTGGAACGAAGTGTCCCACGAAGAACATAAAAAAGACGACAAAAATCCTTACAATTATACTTTTTCAGTATACGAGAAGTTTTTTTAAAGAGTTTGACTTTACCCTTAATTATGCGAAACTGATACTATGATTTTATCTGATAAAAAGATTTTGGAAGA
>CAYMIC010000046.1:0-1295 GCA_964390615.1 uncultured Candidatus Saccharibacteria bacterium
TCGTGATAACAAAACACTTTTTGAAGACCCTTGTGTTATTTATGGCCATGATTTTGATCGGGCTGTTGAGCTTATTTTTGATCAGTTACTTAGGGGAGCAGGAACGGGGAGGAATTAGTGGCAATGCACTTCAAGGATACGAATACTACGAGACAGTTGCAGAATAAGGGTTTTGTGTTATAGTAGTTCTATCCCGAAAAAGAGCATAGCTCTCTACGGGACTAGCCGCAAAGACAGTAGGTTGCCAAATAAGGCAGAAATCCTACTTAGTGGGTCGACGGCTTTTAGCCGTTTTTTAATTTTTAAAGTAAATATATGGCATTGTTAAAAACCAAAAAAGAAGAAATGTTGAAAGACTTGAAATCTACTTTCAAGGATTCCAAATCAGTCGTCTTTGTAAATTTCCATGGGATGAAAGTCTCTGACGAAACAGTACTACGACGTGAATTGCGAAACCAGGGAGTAGGCTACAAAGTCTCACGAAAAACTTTGCTAAAGCGTGCACTCGATGGCGCTGCAGAAGGAACGTTGCCAGAACTCGGAGGAGAAGTAGCTATCGCTTACTCAGCGGATCAGATCGCTTCACCACGTGAAGTTTACAATTTCCAAAAGACTCACAAAGGAATGCTAAATATCCTAGGTGGAATCTTTGATGGAAAATTTGTAGACGCGAGCTACATGACCGAAATCGCAACTATACCTCCTCGTGAAGTATTGCTTGCAAAGATTGCGTTCTTGCTAAAGAGTCCGATGCAAAGACTTGCTATCGCAGTAAACGAAGTAGCAAAGAAGAAATAATATTAGAAATTAATTAATTATAATTATATGTCAAAATTTGATTCATTTATAGAAAATCTTGATAGTGCAACAGCTCTTGAATTAAACGAGCTTGTAAAGGCTATCGAAGAAAAGTTTGGAGTATCAGCTGCCGCTGTCGCTATGTCATCTGGTGCTGGAGCTGGCGCAGGGGAAGCAGCTGAAGAAAAGGATGCTTTCACTGTAGTTCTAGCTTCTGCTGGTGAGCAGAAGATTGCAGTTATGAAGGTTGTAAAAGAAGCATTAGGTCTTGGACTTAAAGAAGCAAAAGACTTGGTAGATGCAGCCCCTTCAACTCTTAAGGATGGTATGAAGAAAGCTGAAGCTGAAGCTTTGAAGAAACAAATCGAAGAAGCAGGTGGTAAGATAGAGCTCAAATAACTTTTACTAAAAGTTGTTAACAAAAAGCCCCGCTGTATACCAGTTGGGGCTTTTTGTGCTTTATCCCGTCGTTCGTGAATCATGGGGTTGCTTTTTTG
>CAYMIC010000046.1:1395-2876 GCA_964390615.1 uncultured Candidatus Saccharibacteria bacterium
TACCCCTATTGTTTTTTTTAGCTAAAAGCGGTATAACAATACATATGGAAATTCTAGAAAAAGTCTTCGGTAGTGCTGCGCGAGTCAAAGTCATGCGCCTTTTTCTTTTGAATAAAACTAAGACTTTCACTAGCAAAGATATCGCTACTCGGAGCCGAATCTCACCTGATTCTACTAGAAAAGAACTCAAGGTTTTAGACGCAGTGGAATTTGTAAAAAAGCGTGCTTCAGGATATGTCTTTAATCCTAATTTCAAATATACGAGTGAACTCGAGGGACTTTTGGTGAACTCTAATACTTTAGATATCGATAAGCTCAGTTCTCACTTTAAAAAAGCTGGCCGAGTAAAATTCTTGGTAGTGTCTGGTGTCTTCATAAAAAACAAAGAATCTCGAGTCGACTTACTCATAGTAGGGGATAATATCAAGAAAGGTAAGGTAGAAGAGGAGATTCGAAAGCTAGAAGCTGAGATGGGAGCCGAGATAGTCTATGCTCTTTTCACAACTCGCGAGTTTATTTATCGTTTAAATATGTACGACAAGCTGGTCCGAGACATCCTAGACTTCCCTCATGAGGTCATAGTGGAGAATAAAGAGTTATCCACACAGATCGCAAATGCGACTAGAAAATTGGTATAATAGACCTAGAGCTTTATAAGGTCGAAACTTAAAAAGACTTATTAATTAATGCATTTTTATATATTAGTATGAATAATATTTGGATGACATGGGGAGATGTATTTAACTCATCCCTGCAAGATTTGTGGTGGAGTTTTATACAGTTTGCTCCGAGATTGATCATCGCGATCATTCTTTTTATAATCGGTTGGGTGCTCGGTAATATTATTGCCAAGGCATTCGAACAAGTTTTCGCTGCACTTAAGGTAGATAAACTTTTTCAATCTGTTGGCACAGGTGATTTGCTGCACAAGGCAGGTATGAACCTAAACTCTGGTCACTTTGTAGGACAGGTCATGAAGTGGTTTGTAGTAATTATTTTCCTACTACCATCTCTATCTTTGGTAGGTCTTGAATCTATCGGAATGTTTTTGAAAGAAGATGTTCTTGGATACTTGCCTCGTGTAATAGTCGCGGCATTTATTTTGATCATTGCAACTATCATCGCTGATGCGATCTCTCGCGCTATCGTTGCTGGTGCACGATCTATGAATCTTCGTTCTGCAAACATGCTCGGTACTGTAGCTCGCTACGCTATCTGGGTGTTCGCATTTATCATTGCTCTTGGTCAACTAGGTGTAGCACCTGCATTCATGCAGATACTATTCTCTGGAATCATAGCGATGTTTGCTCTAGGTGGTGCCCTTGCATTTGGACTAGGTGGCAAGGACCATGCTTCTCACTTGATTTCTCGCTTGAGCGATCAAATGAAGAGCTAAAAATTGTACATATTAAAAAGACGCCCCGAAAGGGCGTCTTTTTGTTTTATGTGAATATATGGTTATAATTAGCCTATGCAAAAAA
>CAYMIC010000047.1:0-2252 GCA_964390615.1 uncultured Candidatus Saccharibacteria bacterium
GATTATGAAATTGCACCAAAGTTCAACAAGTCGATACCTCAAATAGGTTAAGACAAAAAGCTCTCCGATTTCTCGGAGGGCTTTTTTATTTGTGCCAGTATGTTATATTTTAATCATGAAAAATAAGCTTGTAAAAGTGGCTGCTATTCAAACAGCCGTATCAGAAAACATTAAAGCGAATATAGATAAAACTCTGCAACTTGTTGAGCAGGCTGCAAAGCAAGGAGCAAATATAATTGCCCTCCAAGAGCTCTATAGTACTAGATACTTTCCACAATACGAAGGAGAAGATAAAGATGCTTTTGCACACACTATTCCTGGCGATTCTACTTTGCCATTTCAGGCGATTGCAAAGAAGTACGGTGTAGTGATTATCGCACCTATATATGAAAAAGAAAAAAAGAAAAATGGTAAATGCGAGTATCATAATTCTGCAGTAGTTATCGACGATAAAGGAAAATTGTTAAGTACTTATCGTAAGGTTCATATTCCTCAAGATCCAGGTTTTTACGAAAAAGAGTATTTTAAGGAATCTGATAGTGGTTATAAAGTTTACAAAACTAAATTTGGAACTTTTGCTGTGCTTATTTGTTATGATCAGTGGTTCCCTGAAGCTGCTCGTTCTGTGCGACTACTGGGCGCAGAAATGATATTTTACCCTACGGCAATTGGTGGAATTGTGGGTTATGAAGCTGAAGGAGACTGGCATGATGCCTGGGAAACTATTCAGCGAGGGCATGCTATTGCTAATAGCTTGTATGTTATTGGTATCAATAGAATTGGTCGTGAGGATCAGATGGAGTTTTTTGGTCAATCTTTTATTTCAGACCCATTTGGAAAAATTTTAGTGCGGGCTAGTAAAAATAAAGAAGAAATCATCACTGCAGAATTGGATCTCTCCCGCAATGAATTTTATAGTGAAGGTTGGGGCTTTATGCGGAATCGTCGCCCGGATACATATAAAGATCTTGTTGGTAAGAAACTTATCGAAAAATCTAAAAAACTTAAAAATGTTTCTCATTACAAAGATATGAAGAAACATTTAGGAGGGAAAAAATAATGACTAATAGCGAAGACAACTTAAGAGTACCTGGTGAATGGGAGCCACATCGTGCAGTGTGGCTTGCTTGGCCACATGACCAAACCACCTTTGGTGCGCTGAACGAAAAAGATGAGGTACTTAATCTTGAGCGTTTAGAAAAAGTCGAAAGCACTGTACGAGAAATCGTAGAGGCTTTAAGTGGGAGCGAACTCGTACGACTTTTAGTGCCTAAAGGTTTTTCAGAAACTTTTTCAAATCAAGACATAGAAATAGTAGAGGTAGATTATGCTGATATTTGGACTCGAGATTATATGCCAACTATAGTAAAAAGTAGTGCTGGAAAACTTAAAGCAGTAAAATGGATCTATGATGCTTATGGTGAAAAGTTTGAAGAATTGATTAAGGACAATGAAGTTTGGGGTAAAGTACATAAAGACATTGAAACCATAGACACAGACCTTGTTTTAGAAGCTGGTGCTATAGAATTCAATGGCTCAGGTACAATTTTGACTACAGACGAGTGTTTGTTAAAAAGAAATTCTACTCTTTCAAAAGAAGCAATAGAAAAAAAGTTTGAAGCATATCTCGGTGCTAAAAAAATTCTATGGCTCTCTCGTGGACTTACGAATGACCATACTGATGGCCACATAGATGAGATAGCCCGGTTTGTAAGCCAATCTAAAATCGTATGCGCCTATGAAGAGGATGCTAGAGATGAGAATTATGAGATTTTAAAAAAGAATTACGAAGATCTGTGTTCTTTTACTGACCAGGACGGTCGTCCGTTTGAGGTTGTGAAGTTACCAATGCCTCATATGACTTATGCTAATGGAGAAAAAGCACCTGTTTCCTATGCTAACTTTTATATTGGTAACTCTGTAGTTCTTGCCACAGTGTTTGGTGATATAAATGATCATAAAGCGATAGAAGTATTACAAAATTGTTTTCCTGATAAAAAAGTAATACCGATTAATTGTAGTGAATTGATTTATGGTGGTGGTGCTATACACTGCATCACCTCTCACGAGCCTATCTAAAGTTATGAAAAAAATGACACAAACCCAACTCATCCACGAAGTCCGCGCTGTAAAGAGTCCAACAGAGCTTGAGAATATTGTGAGCGCTCAGAGAATTGCTGAGAAAGTACTTGTGGACACTATAAAGATCTTAAAGGACGGTATCACTGAAATCGAAGTGGCAAATTTTATCA
>CAYMIC010000048.1:0-1883 GCA_964390615.1 uncultured Candidatus Saccharibacteria bacterium
ACGCAGATACCGGCTTGCGCTCATTCCAGGTGATTCATCCTTTTCACAGGAAGAGAGATTAATCATCGTTGCGAAAAGCAACAACAGAGAAAAGAAAATCGAAAAACGTTTCATAAGTCATGAATGTTTTGATGGTTATAAAAAAGAAAAATTCAAAATGATACTAACCCATTTTCTATAAAATGTCAACCACGCGAAGGCGGAGCTCGGTTTTGCCTCCAAAGCGGGACAAATCAAAAGTAGCCAAAAGGTCCACCCTCTCTCCATCCATAATCGGCCTAGAAAAAGAATCTACACCTGAGAAAAAAGAAATTGCTTTGACGCTTTTGCCACTGCCGTCTCCAACGACAATTTCCAAGTGTTCTCCCGAACCATTTTTGCCAAACTTTTTTATTTTTTCTATCAAAACACCAGAAAACATGAAAATTGGTTTAGGATTTTCACAACCATACGGTGCCAAGCGTTCCAAATCATTCCAAACTTTCATATTGACTGATGCTAGATCTGCCTGAATATCGAAAATAACCTGATCATCACTTTTAACTTTTTTCACTTTTTCAAATGCAGCTGAGAGTACATCTTCCAAAAAATGAATTTTTTCAGCAATCACGGTAAAACCACCTGCAAGCTCATGTCCACCGAATTCATGAAAAGAATCAGCTACTTCGGTCATCAACTCTACTACTGAGACAGTACCAGGACTTCGACATGAACCTTTGATGGCTTCATTTTCATCTTTACCCCAGACAAATACCGGCTTCTGATGTTCATCCATGATTTTTCCAGCCACCAGCCCCAAGACTCCGACCTTCCAAGCAGGATTTCCAACAACGATTACCTCTCGCAATTCTCTATGCTCAAAAGTTTTATGAACATCTTTCATAATTCCTGAAACAATATATTTTCTATCTTCATTTATTTTAGATAAGTGGTCAGCCAATATGCCCCCTTCTGCAATATCGCGAGTAGATAAAAGTTCATAGGCCCGCCTTGGATCATCCATCCGAGAAGCCACATTGATTTTTGGCGTTACCATGAAAGCGATGTCATCTTCGGATATTATTCGCTGATCGATATTCATTTTCTTTAAAAGTTTTTGCAGTCCAGGGCGAGGTGATTTTCTAAAAACCTTCAAACCAAAATAAGCTAGCGCTCTATTCTCACCAAGAAGTGGCACCATATCAGAAAGTGTAGCGAGGCCCGCCATATCGAGTAGCCACTTCTCAGCACCAGAATTAATTTTAAAGTACTCCCCATATTTTTTTATGAAACCCTGCACCAGTTTAAAAACTACACCAGAACCACAAAGCATTTTCTCTGGATAATCATCCACTTTCGGATTCAAAATTGCATATGCTCGAGGCAATGTTTCTTTTGGTAAGTGATGGTCAGTAACAATTACATCCATTCCATAAACGATAGCTTGTGCAACTTCGTCAACCGCAGTAATGCCCAGGTCGATAGTGATCAAAAGTTTTACTCCAGAATTTTTAAAGCCCTCGATGGCTTCCATGTTTAGCCCATACCCTTCACTATTTCTCTGTGGGATATAAACTTCGAAATTTTCAAATTTAGCGAGTTTAAATAGATCCTGGAGTATTACCGCACCCGGTATACCATCGCAATCATAGTCTGCATAGATAACTACTTTTTGGTTCGCCTCGATAGCCTCATATATCCGCACACAGGCTCGCTCCATATCTCGCATCAAAAATGGGTCATGCAAGCCAGTCTCATAATTTGGGTTCAAAAAGTCGTCAATATTCTCCTCCCCCACTATGCCTCTTTTAGCTAGGAGTTCTTTGATAAGTTCACTATACACATGCATAAGGACAATTTTACCATATTTGCTATAATTACTTTATGGACGAAAAAAACTGTAT